>NZ_JBWKXO010000008.1:0-78632 GCF_059423025.1 Pseudomonas sp. GW704-F2
GGGGGGGGCGGGGATGGCGACCAATCATTGCCTCACCCTGTCGGTGCGTGACAGTGCGGCATTGCTGGACGCCACCGCCGGCCACGAACTGGGCGCACCCTACGCCGCGCCGATTTCAGCGCACCCGTATGCGTGGGCCTTGCAACAGGCGCCGCGGCCTTTACGGATTGCGCTGGTCGAGCGGGTCGGCACGTGGCCGATCTCCAATCAAAGCCTGGATGCCGTGCGTCAGGCGGCCAAGCTTTGCGAATCCTTGGGGCATCGGGTGGAACTTGCGCAGTTACCGGTGGTGTTGCCGGAGTTTCTCGACCAGGTGTTCACCATCATCGGCGCGAGCACGCGTCACTATGTGGACGTCCTCGGCCAATTGCGCGGGGCTCCGGTACGGCCCGAGGAACTGGAGGCGCGCACGCGCATCATTCTGCGCGACAAGGGTGCGGTCAGTGGCGCGCAATACGCTGCGGCGGTGGAATGGATTCACGCCCTCGGCCGTCAACTGGCGCTGTTCATGTGCGACTACGACGTGATCCTCAGCCCGACCCTGGCGCGGGAACCAGCCCTGATCGGTGAACTGGATCTGCAGGATGACAGCCTGGGTCTGGATGAGCTGATCGAGCGCTTCCACAGCTATTCACCGTTTACCGCCTTGTTCAATGCCAGCGGGCAACCGGCGATGTCGGTGCCGCTGTACTGGAGCGAGCGCGGGCTGCCCATGGGCGCGCATTTCGCCGGGCGTTTTGGCGAGGATGCGACGTTGTTGGCGTTGGCGGCGCAACTGGAGATCGCCCAGCCATGGCGTCAGCGCATGGCATCGGTGAATGCGTGCCTGGGCGCTCAGTCACAGTAGATTTTTTTCAGCAGCCGGAGCAGTTCGTCGCGCTCCTGGTTGTCGAGGGCGGCGGTGGCATCCTTGTCGCTCTCGGCAGCGATTTGCGTGAGTTCCTTGAGCAGCGCTTCGCCGGCCTTGCTGAGGAAAATCCCGTAGGAACGCTTGTCGGGTTTGCAGCGCACCCGTACCGCCAGCGCGCGGCTTTCCAGCTTATTGAGCAGCGGCACCACTTGCGGTGGCTCGATGGCCAGCGCACTGGCCAGGTCGGTCTGCATCAGCCCGGGGTTTTGATTGATGATCGCCAGGGCCGAGAACTGTGCCGGCCGCAAGTCGTGAGCCGACAACCGGCCGATCAGGTTCTGGAACAGCTTCAATTGCGCGCGGCGCATCGCATAGCCGATCAAGTCATCCAGCGCGGCGTCCAGTGGCGCCGGGTTGTCGCCGCTGGCGGCGGGGCGTTCTGGGGGGGCGGTGAGCCGGGAAGACTTGGCCATGGCAGGGCGGGTCCTTGAGCAGTGGTTAATAAAGATATGCAGTTTTCCGAGATTGGCTGGCGATAGCCATCGCTCTGTTTCAATACATCGTGCAAATACGCCTTTCCAATACCTGAAAAAGATTAGGTTAATTTCATTAATGGTTAGTTGATATAACTAATTTGTCGGTTTAGCTTTTAACCATCGTCAAGCCAAGAACAAGAGAGCATCGCCATGAGCAATTACGAAGGTCGCTGGTCAACGGTCAAAGTCGAAATCGAAGAGGGCATTGCCTGGGTCATTCTCAATCGGCCGGAAAAACGCAATGCCATGAGCCCGACCCTGAACCGGGAAATGATCGATGTACTGGAAACCCTGGAGCAGGACCCTGCCGCCGGTGTTCTGGTGCTGACGGGCGCGGGCGAGGCTTGGACTGCGGGTATGGACCTCAAGGAATACTTTCGCGAAATCGACGCCGGCCCGGAAATCCTCCAGGAAAAAATCCGCCGCGAAGCCTCGCAATGGCAGTGGAAGTTGCTGCGCATGTACACCAAACCGACCATCGCCATGGTCAACGTCTGGTGCTTCGGTGGCGGTTTCAGCCCCTTGGTGGCGTGCGACCTGGCGATCTGTGCCGATGAAGCGACCTTCGGGTTGTCGGAAATCAACTGGGGCATTCCACCGGGCAACCTGGTGAGCAAAGCCATGGCCGACACCGTGGGCCATCGCCAGTCGCTGTACTACATCATGACCGGCAAGACGTTTGGCGGGCAGAAGGCCGCCGAAATGGGCCTGGTCAACCAGAGCGTGCCGTTGGCGCAACTGCGTGACGTCACTGTCGAGTTGGCGCGTAATCTTTTGGAGAAAAACCCGGTGGTGCTGCGTGCCGCCAAGCATGGTTTCAAACGATGCCGCGAGCTGACCTGGGAGCAAAACGAAGACTACCTGTACGCCAAGCTCGACCAGTCGCGCCTGCTCGATACCGAAGGCGGTCGCGAGCAGGGCATGAAGCAGTTCCTCGACGACAAAAGCATCAAGCCTGGCCTGCAGACGTATAAACGCTGAAGCCAGCCCTTGGCCGCGCCGCACGGCGGTGTCGGCGGTGTAGGGTTTGAACGTATTCCCGATAAAGACAATAAAGAGGAATCACCATGCTGGACGTGCCCCTGTTCGGCCTGTCGGCGGCGATCTTCAGCCGTGACACGGCGCGTGCGCTGGCGCTGGCGCAGCGGGTGGAGTCGGGGATCTGCCACATCAACGGCCCGACCGTACACGATGAAGCGCAAATGCCCTTCGGCGGCGTCAAGTCCAGCGGTTATGGGAGTTTTGGCAGCAAGGCTGCGATCGAACACTTTACGCAACTGCGCTGGATCACATTGCAGAACGGTCCACGGCATTACCCGATCTGAGGCGCCGCCCTTGGACGGACCCACATAACAATAATCAGGGCGCAGCCGCTGGCTGGCGCCACGTGACACCCACGGGTGTCCGTCGGCGTGCCTTGTTGGAGGACCATCCCGTGAGTTCCGAATTCAGATCGCAACCCGAACGGCCCACGCCGCGTTACCGCCCCGTGTCCATCAGCCATGCGCCGGTGGAAGTGATCGAAAACCACGGCGTGCTGCACATGCGTTCGCTGGAACCGTTGGCCGAATTACCGCAACGGTTGCTCGACCGGCTGCTGCATTGGGCCCAGGTACGCCCGGAGCAGACCTTCGTCGCCGCCCGCGACGGCGACGGTTGGCGTCGCGTCAATTATGCGCAGATGCTCGACAGTGTGCGGGCCATTGCGCAGAGTTTGCTTCGCTATGGTCTGTCGGCCGAGAAGCCGCTGGTGCTGCTGTCGGGCAACGACATCGAACACCTGCAGATGGCGTTCGGCGCCATGTACGCCGGTATTCCCTATTGCCCGGTGTCGCCGGCGTATGCGCTGCTGTCCCAGGACTTCGCCAAACTGCGGCATGTCTGCGACCTGTTGCAACCCGGCCTGGTCTTTGTCAGCGACGCACTGGCTTACCAGCGCGCGATCGATGCGGTGCTGCCCGCCGAGACCCCGTTGATCAGCGTGCGTGGCCAAGTGGCGGGGCGCGCCCAGGTGAGTTTCGCCAGTTTGTTGCAGGTCGCGGGCGGCGCCGAGGCCGAGCGGGCCTTCGCGGCCACCGGCCCCGACAGCATTGCCAAGTTTCTCTTCACGTCCGGTTCCACCCAATTGCCCAAGGCGGTGATCACCACCCAGCGCATGCTCTGCGCCAACCAGCAGATGCTCTTGCAAACCTTCCCGGTGCTTGGCGAAGAGCCGCCGGTGCTGGTGGACTGGCTGCCGTGGAACCACACCTTCGGCGGCAGTCATAACGTCGGTATCGTGCTCTATAACGGCGGCACGTTTTACCTGGACGACGGCAAGCCCACGGTGCAGGGCTTTGCCGAAACGCTGCGCAATCTCAAGGACATCTCGCCCACGGCCTACTTGACCGTGCCCAAGGGGTGGGAAGAACTGGTCAATGCCCTGGAGCAGGACGCCGCCTTGCGTGAGTGCTTTTTTGCCCGGATGAAATTGTTTTTCTTCGCCGCCGCGGGCCTGTCGCAGCGGGTCTGGGACCGGCTCGACCGGGTGGCCGAGCAGCATTGCGGCGAACGCATTCGGATGATGGCCGGGCTGGGCATGACCGAAGCCGCGCCATCCTGCACCTTTACCACCGGGCCGTTGTCCGTGGCCGGGTATATCGGCTTGCCCGCGCCCGGCTGCGAGGTGCGTCTGGTGCCGGTGGACGGCAAGCTCGAGGGGCGCTTTCGCGGCCCCCACATCATGCCGGGGTACTGGCGAGCGGCGCAGCAGACCGCCGCGGTATTCGACGACCAGGGGTTCTACTGCTCGGGCGACGCGCTCAAACTTGCCGACCCAAACAACCCGCACCTGGGCCTGATGTTCGACGGACGCATCGCCGAGGATTTCAAACTGTCGTCCGGGGTGTTTGTCAGCGTGGGGCCGTTGCGCAACCGTGCGGTCCTGGAGGGGTCGCCCTATGTGCAGGACGTGGTGATCGCCGCGCCCGACCGCGAATGCCTGGGCATTCTGGTGTTTCCAAGGCTGTACGAATGCCGCCGACTGGCGGGGCTGGGCACCGCCGCCAGCGACGCCGAGGTGCTGACCAGCGCTGCCGTGCGCCAGTGGTTTGGCGACTGGTTGCAACGCCTCAATCGCGACGCGACGGGCAATGCCAGTCGCCTGGAGTGGTTGGTACTGCTCGATGAACCGGCGTCCATCGACCGTGGCGAGATCACCGACAAGGGCTCGATCAACCAGCGCGCGGTCTTGCAGTGGCGCGCGTCCCAGGTCGAGGCGTTGTATCGCGGGGAGGAACCGTCGATCCTGCGGGCGGGCGCGCGGGCATAACGCCAAGGCGCCTGCTAAGCCAGATCATCCGTAACGATCGCCGCTGCTGGCAGGCTCCGCTTCACCAGCAGCGCCGCAATCAACAACAGGACTGTCATCGTCACCAGCACGGCAACGAAACCTGTATCAAACGCCGAACGGGCGAACGCCGTCAGCATGGCGGCGCCCTCGGGTGATAACGTCCCGGCGACGTTCAGCGCGTCGTCGAGGCTCTCGAATGTCACGGGGTTTTGCGTCAGCCATGACGGAATCACCCGCCCTGCCGAGTACGCATAGATCGCTGATAACAGGCTGCCCGCAATCGTCACGCCCGCCGCACCGCCCAGTTCAAAGGAGACTTCCTCGAGGGACGCGGCCATGCCGGCCTTATCGGCGGGCACGCTGAGCATGATAGTGCTGGACGCCGCGGTCAGTGCCGCGCCCATTGTCAGGCCCAGCAGCGCCAGGCTGACGATTTGCAGGGGCACCGCGGCTTGGTACAGAAACACATAGGCCAGCATCGCGGCGGATGAAAGCAGCAATGTCCAGAACAGCATGCGCTGGTTGCCCAGGCGCGACAGGTAGTAGCCGGCAAGCGGGCCGGCGACAAAGGAACCCAGCGGCAGCGGCAGAATGAACAGTGCCGCTTCCAGCGGCGACATGCCCAGCACCAGTTGCAAGCGTTGGCTGAACACCAGCTCCATGCCGATAAATGCGGCGGCTGACACCACGGCCGCAATCACCGCATTTCGGAACCCGGATGTGGTGAACAACGACAGATCGAGCATCGGCTGCGCGGCACGTCGTTGGCGCCGAATGAACAGCGTGAGAAACAGCGTGCCCAGGACCACCGCCACCAGCATGGCTTCGAAGGAGGGCACCCGTTTGCCGAGCTCCTTGACGGCATACGCCATGCTGATCAAGCCGATCATCACCTGCAGCGAACCCAGCCAATCCCAACGTCGTTCGGGGTTTCCCGGGTGGTCGGGGATCAACAGCACGCCGACGAGCAACGCCAGCAGCACAATCGGCACGTTGATCAGAAACACCGAGCCCCACCAGAAATGCTCCAGCAACAGGCCACCCACCACCGGCCCGAACGCTGCGCCCCCCGAGGCCACCGAGGCCCAGATCCCGAACGCCATGGCCTGTTCGCGCTCGTCGGTGAACGTCAACCGGACCAGGGCCAATGTGGCGGGCATCATCATCGCCGCGCCGACCGCCAGGAACCCCCGCGCGCCGATCAATACGCCGGCCGAAGGCGAGAAGGCCGCGATCAGCGAGCACAGCCCAAATACACTCAAGCCCCCGATAAATAGCCGTTTATGCCCCAGGCGGTCGCCGAGCGTGCCCATGCCCAGCAACAGCCCGGCGGCGATCAGCGCATAGATATTGATGATCCACAGTTTCTGCGACGCTGTCGCACCAAGCTCGCGCGTCAGTGTCGGCAACGCGGTGTACAGCACGGTCATGTCAATCACGATGAGCAGCAATGCACTGGAAATAATGGCCAGGATCAACCAGCGTCGCGAAGCGGTCATGGGCAAGGCTCTATGTGTAAAGTGTCGAAGGCCGGCCACTGTAGCTCAGTTGCGCTGCATTGCCCCTCACACACGGAAATGGCCCACCAGGTTCTGTTGATGGTTGGCCATTTCATGCAGTGAGTCACTGGCCCTGGAGGCCTCGTTCATGCGCGTGGTGAGTGTTTCGCTGATGCCTCGGATGTCACTGACACGCTGGCTGATATCGTCCACGACGGTGCTTTGTTCCAGGGCAGCGCTGGCGATCTGCTGGTTCATCTGCTCGATCACGTCCACGGCCTGGGAGATGTTCTGCAGCGCCGCACGCGTCTGTTGCACCTGGATCACGCTGCTGCCGGCTTGTTCGCGACTCAGTTGAGTGCTGTGTACCACCTCCTGGCTCAGCTGTTGCAACCTCTCGATCACGTTGCGCACCTGTTCGACCGAGCTCTGGGTGTTGCTGGCCAGGTGCCTGACTTCATCGGCTACCACCGCAAAACCGCGCCCTTGTTCGCCCGCTCTGGCCGCTTCGATGGCTGCATTCAAGGCCAGCAGGTTGGTCTGTTGAGCGAGGGTGCAGATCACGTCCAGCACCTGGCTGATCTGGCTGCTGCTGTCGGCGAGGGCGTGTACCTGCTTGAGTGTGGCGTCCAGGCGCTGGTCGAGGTGTTCGATGTTGTGTACGGCGCTGGCGAAGACGGCCTGACCGGAGCGGCTCGCGCTTTCCGCGGCGCTCGCGGCGTCGGCGGCAGAGTGCGAGTGGCGCGCCACTTCCTGGGCACTGGCGCTCATTTCATGCAGCGCGGTCGCCGCCAGTTCCACTTCACGGTACTGGCGCTGCATGCCTGCGCTGACCTCCCGGGCAATGCCCGAGGACGTGTCGGCACTGGTGCGCGTGTCCCGCGAGGCGGATTGGATGTCGCGGATGATCGGCTGCAATTTGTCCAGGAAACGGTTGAAACCGTTGCTCAGTGCGCCCAGCTCATCGTGGCGAGCCACCGGCAGGCGTTGGGTGAGATCACCGTCGCCGTCGACAATCGCATCGAGCAGGCTGGCCACCTTCAGCAGCGGGCGCGTCACGCCGTAGGCCGCCAGCCAGATCAGCAGCATGCCCAGGCAACTGGCGAGCAAACCGAGGCCCAGGTTGAGCCAATTGGCCTGGCGGCGTTGGGCATCCAATTCGCTCTGCATCTGCCGAACGGGGGCCTGCGCCACGGCTTGCGGCACCTTCAGCTGCAACGTCCACGGTGGGCTGCCCGCCACGGTCTGGACGGCCTGACTGATGTCGATGCTGGCGCCCGAGACCTCGCCACTGCGCCCGGCCACCTGGCCCGAGTTCGCGACTATGCTGACTGCGCTGGCGCCCTGATACAGATCCTGGCGCAGGTTGGCCGCGAGTTTCTGCAGGGTATCGAGGCCGATGTCCATGCCGACCACGCCGATCGTCGTGCCGTTGGCGATCAGTGGAATCGAAATGCTGCTCATCAGGACTTTGCGGCCCTCCACCTCGCTTTCATAGGGCGCCACCACACAGGTGCGGCCCTGGGCCTGCGGGCAGACGTACCAGGCGTTTTCCGGCTCACTGGCCGCCGGCGCATGGTTGGCGGTGATTTGCGGCTCGGTGAGTACTTCCTGGACCAATTGCCCCGGTTGGCTCTGCGACCAATACAGCGCGAACCGGCCTGTTTCGTTGCCTGCCAACGCACGTTGCGCGGTGAACTGCGCGTCGGCACCTGCCAGCGCATCGGGCAGCAACACCACGTACAGGCCGAGCACTTTGTCGCGCTTGAGCAGTGTCTGGCGAGTAATGTTCACCAGTGTCTCGCGCAGTTGTGTCGCCGAGAGGCGGCCATTGAGGGTTTGTTCGCGCAGTTGCAGGACCTGTTGCGCGAAGCCTTCGCCATACAGCGCCGTCTCATTGAAAAAACGCGCAACCTGCTGACCGTGGGCAACCGCCTGGGCCTGCAAGTGCTCCGTGGCCGCTTGCGCCAGCAACTGAGTGCTGCGTGCCTTGAGCAGTTTTGCACTTTGTTGATTCTGGTACAGAGAGGCGCCGGTCAATGCGGCGACAACGGCCAGCAGGCACAGCCCGCTCAGGAGTGTGATGCGCCATTGAATAGTCAGGTGAGCAAAAGGCATGGCTGGGGGTTCCTGCGCGTGAGCGCTCTATGGGCTGTAATAGCCTGGTGGGCGCCGTCGTTTCTTATTGTTGCTAGCCGACATCCGGGCATAGCACGGCGACCCTAGAGTGCAGGGATGAACATCCGGGGGGTTATCCCAAATCGGCGGGGAACGGTGCTGGACGCTGAACTGTTTTGGGGCGATGCAGGCGATGCTACCGATTTGGGATAGCGAGGGGTTTGTAGGGGGGCATAGGATCGAATACAGCGTGCAAGCCAAAAAATAAAAGCGCTACCCGGTGCCGATAGAGCCTTGATCGGAGCCACCCCACAGCGACTGCCTCATACAATAAGGTCAATAACATGAGTGTATCTATTCAGGTCAACAGCTCCACGGAGTTGAAGCGAGGCGCCTTGGGCGTCGGCTTCATCATCTTCTTCGTGATTTCGGCGGCGAGCCCTCTCAGTGTCATCGCCGGCGGTTTTCCGATTGGTATCATGCTGGGTAACGGCGCCGGCACCCCGGCATTGCTGATCCTGGCGTTGCTGGTGCTATTGGCGTTCTCGGTGGGTTACACCACCATGTCCCGCCACCTGACCAACGCCGGTGGTTTCTATGCCTTCACCTCGCGCGGCTTGGGCGGTTTGGCCGGCGGCGCGGCGGCGGTGTTGGCGATGTTTGCCTATAACATTCTCCAGATCGCCCTGTATGGCATGTTCGGTGGCGTGGTCAGCGGCACCATGGAGAGCGTGTTTGGCCTGGTGATGCCCTGGTGGTCTTATTCGCTGATGGCGATGGCCAGTATTGCGGTCCTCGGTTATCGCAAGATTGATCTGTCCGCGCGGGTCTTGTCAGTCGTGGTGATCGCCGAGTACCTGGCAATCCTTACCCTCGACTTCGCGATTCTCAGGACCGGTGGCGACAGCGGTATCAATCTCGACTCGTTCAGCAGCCAGCACGTGTTCAGCGGCACCCCGTCGATCGGCCTGCTGTTCTGCTTCGCCGCGTTCATCGGCTTCGAGGCCACCACGATCTACGGCGAAGAAGCGAAGAACCCGCAACGCACCATTCCGATTGCCACCTACAGCTCGGTGCTGCTGATCGGTGGTTTCTATGCGCTGTCGGTCTGGGCGATGGTGGTCGGTGTGGGCACCGACAAGATCGTGCCGATGCTGCAAGCATTGCAGGACCCCACGACCTTTATCTACGGCATGTCCGATCACTTTGTCGGTCCTCACCTGACCCAGATTATCCGCGTGCTGTTCATGGTCAGTATCTACGCCGGGCTGCTGGCGTTCCATAACGCCGCCGCGCGCTACTTCTACGCGATCGGGCGTGACGGTTTGCTGCACAGTCTGCTGGGCACCACCCACCGCGTGCATCAGAGCCCGCATATGGGTTCGGCATTGCAGAGCCTGATCGCTGCGGTGGTGGTGCTGATCTTCGCCGCCATGGATGCGGACCCGATCCTGCAACTGTTCGCCTGGTTCTCCAACCTGGCCACCCTGTGCGTGATTTTGCTGATGGCGATGACCTCGGTCGCGGTGTGTGTGTATTTTCACCGGCATCCCGAGCTCAAGGTCGGCGCTTTGCGCGGGCGTATTCTGCCGGGGTTGTCCTGCCTGGCATTGCTGATGGTGCTGATCCTGGCAGTGGCGCACTTCGATGTGCTCACGGGCGCCAGCAAGCTGTTGTCGTACAGCCTGTGCGCCGTCATTCCCTTGGCCCTGCTGGGCGGCATCTTTCTCGCCGCGCGACTGCGCAAGGTATCGCCACAGCGGTTCCTGGCATTGGGTAGCCACAAGCTCTAAGGCATCAACCCGGTACAACTCTACTGCGAACTGTGCGCTTGTCGGTGTCCGACAAGGCGTGCCTGCGTTAAAGGAAAATTGCACATGCACCATTACACGATGCTGATCAACGGGGTTCAGGTTGCCGGTGAAAACGGGCAGTTTGACGTGATCAATCCAGCCACCGGCACCGCATTCGCACAGTGCCCGGCCGGTTCCCTGGCGCAACTGGACCAGGCGGTGGCGGCTGCCCAGGCGGCCTTCAAGACGTGGCGGCACAGCACTCACGCGCTGCGTTGCGAGCGCCTGCTGGCGATCGCCGAAGACATTGAGCGGGACGCCGAGGCACTGGCCCGGCTGATCGTTCTCGAGCAAGGTAAACCGCTGGAGCTGGCATTCTCCGAAGTCATGGGCGGTGCCGCCTGGACCCGCTATGCCGCCGGGCAAGAGATCGCGGTGGAACTGGTGGAAGAAACCCCCACCCAGCGTGTCGAGTTGCACCGCAAGCCGCTGGGCGTGGTGGCTTCGATCACGCCGTGGAACTGGCCGTTCATGATCGCTATATGGCACATCATGCCGGCATTGCGCGCCGGCAATTGCGTGATCAGCAAACCCTCGAGCCTGACGCCATTGAGCACCTTGCGCCTGGTGGACATCATCGCTCGGCATGTGCCCCACGGGGTGATCAATTGCGTGACCGGTGAGCAAGGTTTCGGCAGTGCGATCACCGCCCACACGGGGATTCAGAAGATTGTCTTCACCGGCTCGACCGCCACCGGGCAAAGCGTGATGCGCGGCGCCGCCAACAACCTCAAGCGACTGACCCTCGAGCTGGGCGGTAACGATGCCGCGATCGTGCTGCCTGGCACGCCGGTCGATGAAGTCGCCGAAGAGATTTTCCAGGCGGCCTTCCTCAACATGGGGCAGACGTGCGCCGCCCTCAAGCGTTTGTACATTCATGAATCCCAATACCAAGCGTTTGCCGAGGCGCTGACCCGCATCGCCGAACGGCAGGTGGTCGGTGATGGCCTGGAGCCTGGGGTCACGTTTGGCCCGGTGCAGAACCTCGAGCAACTGCAACTGGTCGAGGCCCTGGTCGACGATGTGCGGCAGCACGGCGCCCGTATTTTGTGCGGCGGTGCGCGCCTGGACCATCCGGGGTTCTTTTACCCGCCGACGCTGGTCGCCGATGTCACCGACGGCCAGCGGCTGGTCGACGAGGAGCAGTTTGGCCCGGTGTTGCCGTTGATCGCCTATCAGGATGTGGAAGACGTGCTGCGTCGCGCGAATGCGGGCGACATGGGCTTGGGCGGCTCGGTCTGGGGGCCGGACGTCGAACAGGCGACGGCGTTGGCCAGCCGTCTGGAAAGCGGCGTGGCATGGGTCAACTGCCATGCCCGCATCCAGCCGAACACGCCGTTCGGCGGCAGCAAGATGTCCGGGTTCGGTGTCGAGTTCGGCCTTGAGGGCCTGCTCGAATTCACCGGGCAACAGTTGCTGTTTGTCCACAAGCGTGACGCTGAATAAGGGCCTGAACCATGTACGAAAAATATAAAACCGCACAGAAGAAATTCTGGCACCCAATGAGTTCCAGCGCCCCGGCGCATCGCGCGAAGACCTTGATCATTGCCCGTGGCGACGGCAATTACATCACCGATATCGACGGCCAGCGCATGCTCGACGGCGTGGGCGGCCTGTGGAACGTCAACATCGGGCACAACCGTGCGTCGGTCAAGGCCGCGATTGCCGCGCAGCTGGATGAACTGGCGTATTACCAGACCTTCGACGGCATTGCCCATCCGCGGGTGTTCGACCTGGCCGAGCGGCTGACGTCGATGTTCGCCCAGGAGCAGATGACGCGCGTGCTGTTCAGTTCCGGTGGCTCCGATGCGGTGGAGACTGCGCTGAAAATGGCCCGCCAGTACTGGATCGCCAGCGGCGAGCCGGGGCGCACGCGCTTTTTGTCCCTGCGCAACGGTTATCACGGCGTACACATGGGCGGCACGTCAGTGGGCGGCAATGGGGTTTATCACTACAACCACGGGCCGTTGTTGGCCGGATGCCATTTGCTCGACACCCCATGGTTGTATCGCAACCCTTGGGACTGCCGGGACCCGCAAGCGCTGACCGCACACTGCATTCGCCAGCTTGAAGATCAGATCGCCTTGCTGGGCGCGCAGACCATCGCCGCGTTGATCGCGGAACCGGTGCAAGGCGCCGGTGGCGTGATCGTGCCGCCGGACGACTACTGGAAGCGCCTGCGTGAGGTGTGCGACCGCCACGGCATTCTGTTGATCGCCGACGAAGTGGTCACCGGTTTCGGTCGCTCGGGCTGCATGCTCGGCAGCCGCGGCTGGGGTGTCGCGCCGGACATGCTGTGCCTGGCCAAAGGCATCACCGCCGGTTATATCCCGCTGGGCGCAACGATGTTCAATCAGCGCATCGTCGACGCGATTGAGCACGGCGAAGGCTTCAGCAACGTGATCATGCACGGCTACACCTACAGCGGGCATCCGACCGCCTGCGCGGCCGCCCTGGCGGTGCTGGATATCGTCGAAGCCGAGGACCTGCCGGGCAACGCCGCCAAGGTCGGCGGGCAATTGCTCGAACAGCTGCAAGCACTGACCGAGCGTTACGCCGTGGTCGGTGAAGTGCGCGGCAAGGGCTTGATGATTGCCCTCGACCTGGTGGCGGACAAAACCACCCGCGAACCGCTGAACCCGGCGGCCGGGCAGCCTTTGCGGATCGCTGACGAAGCGCGTCGCGCCGGGGTGCTGGTGCGGCCGATCGGCAACAAAATCGTTCTGTCGCCACCGCTGACCCTCACGGGCGCGGAGGCCGAATTGATCGTCGCGGCGCTGGACACCGCGCTCGCCGCTTGCGGCTAGCCCTTGCGAGCCTGGCGCAGCGCGGCTGCGCCAGTGTTATGCGAATACCTAAGACAGCCTTTGAAGGCGCACCTCAAGGAGTTTCAACCATGCGGTATCCATCCCCTCCCTTTCGCCGCGGCACCCTGGCTGCCACATTGGCGCTTTGCGCCGTCGGCCAGGCCCAGGCCTATGAGATTTACAGCGACGAGAGCCGACATCTCAACGCCGATATGACCGCCGTATTCGGTCAGTTCAACAGTCGCAAAAACTATAACGGCACCCCGGGCGGTTCGACCTGGCGCGAAGGTTTCATCAAATACGGCTTGAGCGGCGACCAGGCCCTGGCGGGCAAAGGCACGGCTTATGGCGCGTTCTCGCTGGTCAGTTCCGCTACCTGGGGCGACGGTGATCCGGCCGGCAATACCCTCGGCACCGAACGCACCACGAAAATTGAAGACGCTTACCTCGGCTGGCGTTCCGGCGACCTGTTTCCGGCACTGGGCAAGGACGGTGTGGATATTTCCGGTGGGCGCCAGGTGGTCAAGCTCGGTCGTGGTTTCCTGATCAACGACGATGGGCCGAACCTGGGCAAGGGCCCGGCGGATGGTGCGCTGAACCGTGGCGGGGCCTTTTACCTGGCGGCGCGGCATGCCTTCGATCAAACCGCGGTCCTGCGCCTGGGCGGGCAGGATGGCGTGCATGGCAGCGTGTTGTGGCTCAAGTCCGACAACCGCGCCCAGGCTGAAACCGAACTGGCCGCCGGCACCCTGGATTACACCGCCAAGCCTGGCACCCTGGGGTTGACCTGGGTGCACGGCATCGATGTGAACGAGCGCTGGGCCAGTGATTTTCAGCGCCAGCGCAAAGGCATGAATGTCTACAGCGTGCGCGGCGAAGGCGATGCCGGGCTGCCGAACGTCAGCCTGGCATTCGAGTATGCCTGGCAGGACAAAGACGCCGGGCCTGAAAAAGCCTGGTACGGCGAAGCTGGCTACACCTTTGCCGACATCGCCTGGGCGCCGAAAGTCACCTATCGCTATACCCGTTATTCGCAGAAGTGGGATTCGCTGTTTACCGGGCTCAGCACGGGTTACGGCACCTGGTTCCAGGGCGAGGTGGCCTCCAACTATGCCGGCCCGTTCAACAGCAACACCGGTATCCATCACGTCGGTCTCAAGGCAACGCCATTGGAGAACCTGACGGTCGGCGCGCTGTACTTCGACTTCGATACGCTGCGCAAAAGCAATGCGCTGAACCTCGATGCGCGGGAGCTGGACGTCTACGTCGAGTGGGCCGTCAACCCGCACCTGATCGTCACGCCGCTGATCGGCCTCTACAAGCCGAAGCAGGACTCCACCAGCGGCGGCAACCAGACGGTCGGCAATGGCACCAACCTGTACAGCCAACTCACGGTCGCCGTGCCGTTCTGAGGTTGACTGCCGTCGCGTTCCTGACCCTCAGGACGCGGGGGCGCTCGGTGGGTTGCGCATGTTTTCGGCAATTCGCCGCGTGGTGTCCATCACCATTTCGATCACGGTTTCCTGACGCAGCAGCTTGAAGCTCTGGCTGCTGCCGACGGCGGACAGACTGCCGACCACCTCGTCCATATCCGGCCGGATGATGGGCGCGGCGATGCCGGTCAGGCCCAGGTTGAGTTCGTCGTGGGTCAGGCAGTAGCCGTCCTTGCGGATCTTTTTCGCCGCCTTGGAGAAGCTGGCCCAGTCGTATGGGCTGTCCGGGTCGTTGGCCATGTGTTCTTCGAACAGGCGTTGCAAGCGTCGACCTTTCTGAAAGGCGATCAGCACCTTGGATTGCGCGCCGCGAAAAAACGGCAGCGGGTGTCCGCGGCCAAAGGAGAAGTGGTAGGTGTCGCTGGGTTCGGCGATGTAGGTGTTGATGATGCGCCCGTCATAAAAAACGCTGGCGAACACGGCCAGGCCGGTCTGGGCGGACAGTTCGTGCATCAGCTCGCGCCCGGCGAGGAGGATGGGGTCGTACTGGCGCATCATCCAGTCCAGTTCGATCACGCGCGGCCCCAGGCCGTAGCTGCCGGCATCCACGCGGGTCAGCAGGCCGGCGTCACACAGGTCCTTGACGTAGCGATACACGGTGGCGCGCGACAGGCCCATGCGCTCGGCGATGGTGTCCGGATCGATCTTCAACGTCTGCGGACCGAACAGGTCCAGGACACTCAACAACTTGCTCAGACTGCTCATTTCGTTCCTAGAAAAGGGGATGGCACGCGGGTGAGCACTATAGGCACGCCCGCCCGCGCTGAAAAGACGGCCGACCCGATGGGGGGCCGTCACGCCACACTATCGCAGTTAAGCGAAAAAGCAATCGTCGCCGCACTTTTCATAACCGATTAATTGGCATTTATCTCATAAGTAGAGACAAATGGTAAAAAACAGCTTGTTTGATGTGATTTTGTATGTGATAAATCTCATCAAAGAAAATGCTCAAGCGAGAGGGCTGATAATGAATGGTGCGCAACTGATAGTGAATGCGGCAGCGGCAAGCGGTATCGAGTACTGCTTCGCCAACCCGGGAACCACGGAGATCCCGCTGGTGGCGGCCATGGCCAGCGCGCCCGCCCTCAAGCCGGTGTTGTCGTTGTTCGAAGGCGTCTGTACCGGAGCGGCGGACGGTTACGGCCGGATCGCCGGCAAGCCCGCGATGACGCTGACTCACCTGGGCCCGGGGTTTGCCAATGGCATCGCCAACCTGCACAACGCGCGGCGCGCCAACACGCCTATCGTCAATGTGATCGGTGACCACGCCTCATGGCACGTCAACTACGACCCGCCCCTGGCCAGCGATATCCAGGCCCTGGCTGGCACCGTGTCCGGCTGGGTTCGCACGTCGCGCACCGCCTCGGCGATCGGTGAGGACCTGCAGGAAGCCGTGCGTGCCGCCTGGCAAGCCAAGGGCCAGATCGCCAGCCTGATCCTGCCGATGGACCTGCAAGCCGCCGCGGTGACGCACAACGGTGTGTTCACGCGGATGCAGGCGCCGATCCGCCGCTTTGCCGGCGACCGTATCGAAGCGGTGGCGCAGGCCTTGCGTGATGGTCAGCGGCTGGTCTTCATCGTCGGTGATCAAGGCTTGTCGGTTGCCGGCCTGGAAGCGGCAGGGCGTCTGGCGCAATTGCCCGGCGTGCGGCTGTTCGCCGAAACCTTTCCCCGGCTCAGCTACCGGGGCGGCGGCTTACCGGACCTGGACCGCCTGCCGTACTTCCCGGAAGTGGCCATCGAGATCCTCGAGCAGTACGACAAGGTGGTCTGTGCCGGTGTCCCGGAACCCATCAGTTACTTCGGCTACGAAGGCATTCCGTCGCGGCTGGCCGAGCGTGAGCGCTTGCTGTCGCTGGCCGAAGTCGGCGACGACGTGGCCGGGGCGTTGACCGCGCTGGCCGACGCGCTGAATGCACCGGCTTATGTGCCAACCCCGCGGGGGATCGAGCTGCCGCCAGGCGAGGCCGCGTTGACGCCGCAGTCGGTCGGCCAAGTGTTGGCCGCAGCGCTGCCGGACGACTGCATTGTCTCGGTCGAAGGGGGCACCTGCGGCTATCCGTTTTTCACCGCCTCCGCCAGCGCGGCGCGGCACCGTGTGCTGACCAACACCGGCGGCGCGATTGGCCAGGGCATTCCGGTCGGGTTCGGCGCCGCGCTGGCGGAGCCCGGTACCCGGGTGTTTTGCCTGCAATCGGACGGCAGCGCGCAGTACACCATTCAAACCCTGTGGAGCATCGCCCGCGAGCAATTGCCGGTGGTGATCCTGATCGCCGCCAACCACCGCTACGCGATCCTGCAGAACGAACTGCGCCGTTTCGGCATGACCGAACTCGACCCGCAAGCCCTCAGCCTGACCGTGCTGGACCGTCCGCGGATCGACTGGAAAGCCCTGGCCACCGGCTACGGCGTACCGGCCCGTACCGTACACACCAATGCCGAACTGCAACGGGCGCTGGCCAATGCCGCCGCCGATGCGGGCCCTTGCCTGATCGAAATGGCACTGTGAAGGAGTCGATGATGAATCAGCTTGACGTGTTACCCGCCGTCCAGGCGTTCCTGTCTCAACCCGGCCGTCTGTTCATCGGCGGTACCTGGCAAGACGCGGCCAGCGGTCGCCGGTTCGCGGTGGAAAACCCGGCCACCGAAGAAACACTCACGGAAGTCGCGCGCAGCGACGAGCGCGATGTGGATGCGGCCGTAGCCGCCGCCCGCGCCGCATTCACGGGGGCTTGGGCGCAGCAGTCACCGGCCCAGCGCGGCGTGTTGCTGTTTCGCCTGGCGGACTTGCTCGACCAGCACCGCGAAGAGCTGGCGCAGCTGATCACCCTGGAAAACGGCAAGCCGATTGCCAACGCACGCGGCGAGGCGGCCAGCGCGGCCAGCATCCTTCGTTACTTCGCCGGTTGGCCGACCAAGATCGAAGGCAGCACGCTGCCGGTGTCGCCGGCCAGTGGCGCACCGATGCTCAACTACACGTTGCGCGAGCCGGTGGGCGTCTGCGCCTTGATCGTGCCGTGGAACTTCCCGCTGAACATGTGCGTGTGGAAGCTCGGCCCGGCGCTGGCCACCGGCTGTGTGGCGGTGCTCAAGCCCGCCGAGCAGACGCCGCTGGTGGCGATCCGGCTGGTGCAGTTGATTGAGGCGGCGGGCTTCCCGCCGGGTGTGGTCAACCTGATCACCGGCCTGGGCGCCGAGACCGGCGCACCGCTGGCGCAGCATCCTGACGTGGACAAGATCGCCTTCACCGGCTCGACCCAGGTCGGGCGGCTGATCGCCCAGGCGGCCACCGGCAACATGAAGAAGGTCTCGCTGGAGCTGGGCGGCAAATCACCGAACATCATCTTGCCCGACGCCGACATCGTGCGCGCCGCCAAGGGCGCCGCCGATGGGATTTTCTACAACCAGGGCCAGGTGTGTACGGCGGCATCGCGTCTGTACGTACACGCCAGCGTGCTGGATCAGGTGCTTGAAGAATTGCAGCGCCACGCTGCTGCCCATGTCCTCGGCAACGGCCTGGACCCGGCCAACAGCATGGGCCCGCTGGTGTCCGCGCGGCAGCTGGATACGGTCAAGGGCTACCTGCAGCGCGGCCAGGAGGAGGGCGCCGAACTGATTTGCGGCGGCGGCCGCCCCGAGCACCTGGAACGCGGGCACTTCATCCAGCCGAGCGTGTTCCTCGATCGTGCCGAGCGTGCCTGCGTGGCCCGCGAAGAGATCTTCGGCCCGGTGCTCACCGTCATGAGCTGGACCGACGTCGATGACCTGGTGTTGCGCGCCAACGACTCGCCCTATGGCCTGGCCGCCGGCCTGTGGACCCGCGACTTGCGCTCGGCGCACCGCCTGGCGGCGCAGCTCCAGGCCGGTTCGGTGTGGATCAACTGTTGGAACGTGGTCGATGCGGCTTCGCCGTTCGGCGGCTACAAGCAATCCGGCTGGGGCCGGGAAATGGGCAAGAACGTTATCGACGCCTACACCGAGACCAAAAGTGTGTTTGTCGATCTCGGCTGAACAGAATAATCACAAGAGGAACTGCTATGGATCTGGAATTGAAAGGCCGCGTGGCAATCGTCACCGGAGGTGGCATGGGCATCGGCAAGGAAGTTGCGCGCTTTCTGTCCGAAGAAGGCTGCAAGGTGGTGATCTGTGCGCGGCGCATGGCGTTTCTCCAGCTGGCCGCCGAAGAGATCAGCGCGCAGACCGGCAACGAAGTACTGCCGCTGTTCTGCGACACCAACGATATGTCGGCCGTGTCGGAAATGGTCGCCGCCGCGCACAAGCACTTCGGCCGCATCGACATCCTGGTCAACGGTGCCGCGGCGCCGTCGGGCGTGGTGCGCAATGACATCGAGCATGCCGGCGACGACGAGTTGCTGTCGGACCTCAACACCAAAGTGATCGGCTACTTCCGCTGTGCCAAGGCCGTGACCCCGCACATGAAGGCGGGCGGTTTCGGCCGCATCATCAACATCGGCGGCCTCACCGGGCGCAGCAGCAAAGTCCTCTCGGGGATGCGCAACCTGGCGATCGCGCACATGACCAAAACCCTCTCCGACCAGTTGGGTGCGTTCGGCATCACGGTCAACCTGATCCACCCGGGCGTGGTCGACACCCCGCACATCCGCGAGCTGTACGAGCGCGAAGGGATCAAGCAGGGCAAGACCCCGGAGCAGGTCGAGCAGGGCTACATCGACGCAACGCCGATTCGCCGCACGCTGGCGCCCATTGAAATGGGCTGGCTGATCGGCTTCCTGGCGTCCCCCAAGGCTGGCGCGGTGACCGGTGAATCCATCGGCATCGACGGCGGCCTGACCCGTGGCATCTTCATCTGAGGAGTAACTGCGATGAGTAACGGAACCCTATTAGTCGCCACCGTCGGCCAGGCCGTGATCCGTAGCGCCGACGATGGCCGCAGTTGGCATCGTCTCGGCCTCGGGCAGGATCTGGAGTTCGATGCGATCACCCGTTCGCTGAGCTTTCACCCCGGCACGCCGGACGTGATTTATGCCGGCACCGACATTGGTTTGTGCGTCAGCCACGACACCGGCGGCCATTGGCAGCAGGTCGACACGCCGTTCAACGGGCAGACCGTGTGGAAGGTGACGGTCGACCCGCAGGATGCTCTGCGGATATTCGTCGGCACCGGTGCGCCTTCGCGCGCCGAGCTGTGGCGCACCCTGGACGGCGGCTTGAGCTGGGATCGCGCGCCGGTGGAAATCCCGGAGTTCTGTGACGGCGTCAGTCGTCCACGGTTGCTGGCCTTCGCCTACGACCCCACCGACCGCAACCAGGTGTGGTTCGGCCTCGAGGAGGGCGGGTTGTTCCATTCGCGTAACGGCGGCGAAAGCTGGATGCGCGTCGATGATCGGCTGCTGTGGGACTTCAACTCGGACATCCACAACATCCTGGTCCTGCCCAATCACGGTGAGAAAGTCATCGTGGTGGTTTGCGTCAATGCGGTTTACCGCAGCCTCGATGAAGGGCTGACCTGGACCGGCATCGTCGCCCGCGAAGCGTTTGGCCTGTATTACGCGCGCGCCATGAGTGCGCCATTGGGCACGCAGGATACGCTGTACCTGAGCATCTCCGACGGCACGCCGGGCACCACCAGCAAGATCCTGGTCTCCCATGATGCCGCGCTCAGTTGGCAGGTGTTGCCGCTGCCGCAACAGCCCAATTCCTGTGTGTGGGCTATCGCCTTCAACCCGGCGAACCCTCGGCAAATCGTCGCGGGCACCAAGTACGGCCATTTGTTCACCTCCGAGAACGGCGGTGACGGCTGGCAGAAGCAGTGGCGCGAATTCAGTGAGATCGCTGACGTGCTGTGGACCCCCGCCGTGGCGCAGATCAAGGCGGGGCATCAATCCATCGTCAAGAAAAACTGAGGTAGTGCGCGATGAAAGTCGAAGTCCTTCGTACTCACTTATCGCTATGGGTGAGTGATCCAGATGTGTCAGCACGTTGGTACGCCGACATCCTGGGTATGCACGAAAGTGCCCGTGGCGAGAGCTGGGTGATGATGGCGTTTGGCACCAAGCACCACGACATTGCGTTGATTCGTGCCGAACCCGGCGCCCATCAGGGCGGGTTGGGGTTGCAGCACTACGGATTGGAAATCGCCGGCGACATGACCACCCTGCGCCAGCTCTACGGCATGTTGCTGAGCAAAGGCGTCGAGGTGGTGAAAATCACCGATCACGAAATCGGCCATGGCGTGTATTTCCACGATCCGGATTGTAATCGCATGGAATTCTTTCTCGAGACCGAGCACGACGACGCACTTGGCAAGGCCCGCTTCAAGGCCGCCGGCGCGCCGAGCCGGAACTTTAAACTCGATCCACTTTGAATAGAGGCAGCTCTGATGAAAACCGCGAATTTCGCCAGCTATCACATCCGCAAATGGTACAGCTTCATTGAAGAAACCCTGGCCAACGAAACCGGCCAGTTGGCCGATGGCGAACCTGTGTACAAGTACGCCATCGCCGCAGTGATTGCCAACCCCTATGCCGGCCGCTTCAGCCAGACGCTGGATGCATTGGTGGACGACTCGCCGTTGCTGGGCGAAGAGTTCGGCCGGCGCATCAACGCACTGGCCGGCGAGCACGAGATTGTCAGCTACGGCAAGGCTATCCTGGTGGGCAGCGCGGGCGAGTACGAGCACGGCAACGCGTTCCTGACCAACCCTGCCGCCGATCCGATCCGCGTCGCGCTGGGCGGTGGCAAGTCGTGGGTGCCGTCCACCGGCAAACGTGGCGGTCCGGGTTCGACCATCGATGTGCCATTGGCCCACAAGGATGCGCTGTATGTGCGCTCCCATTACGACAGCATGTCGCTGATGTTCGGTGACGGTCCTTCCCCGGACGAGGTCATTGTGATCTGGGCCTTCGCCACGCGCGGACGCCTGCATGCACGGCTCGGCGGTTTGCAGGCGGCGGATGTGCAAGGTCTCGACGGGCTGCACTGAGCCCGGGCGCAAAGCCTTGCGTGGCATCCGATCAACACCACAACAAGAAAGCGGTGACTAGCGATGAAGCAGGACAAAACCCAGGTGGTCATTGTCGGCGGCGGCCCGAACGGGATCACCGCCGCACACTATATGGGGATGTACGGTATCGACTGCGTCGTCCTTGAACTGGCCGACGGCATCCTGCCTTATCCCCGCGCAGTCGGCATGGACGACGAAGCGCTGCGCGTGCTGCAGGGGATCGGCATTGCCGAGCTGGCCGCACGTGACATGATCTGCGATGTACCGCTGCGCTATTACAACGCGCGTGGCGTGTGTTTCGCCGAGGTCAAGCCGAGCGTCGCGCAGTACGGTTGGCCGATGCGGAACATCTTCATGCAGCAATTGCTCGAAGGCACCCTGCGCGAACATCTCGTGCAGCACGCCAGCGTCCAATTGCGCCAGGGCCATGAACTGCTCGAACTGGAGCAGGACGAGCAGGGCGTGACCTTGCAGGTGCGCGATGCCCACGGCGAGCTCTACCAATTGCAGGCGGACTATGTGATTGGCGCCGACGGCGGGCGCTCCACCGTGCGCAAACAGTTGGGCGTCGAACTGCTCGGGCTCACGCATCCGCGCAAATGGGTGGTGGTCGATACGGCCAACGACACCCTGGATGCGCCGTACACCGCCCTGCATGCCGATCCGCAACGGCCCTTCGTGTGCATCTACCTGCCTTATCAGCAGCGGCGCTGGGAGTTCATGCTGCTGGAGGGCGAAGACGAAGCGAAAATGTGCGACGAGGCGACGATTCGTGAGCTGATTCGCGGCCATATCGGCGCGGCCGTGGATCAGTTGAACATCATCCGGATCCGCGCTTACACCCACCACTCCCGCGTTGCGGCGCGGTTTGTCCAGGGGCGGGTCGCGCTGGTCGGCGATGCGGCGCATATTTCGCCGCCCTGGGCCGGGCAGGGCCTCAATTCCGGCCTGCGCGACGTGGCCAACGTGGCCTGGAAACTGGCGGCGATCATTCAGGGCCGCGCGGCGCCGTCGATCCTCGCCAGCTACGACCAGGAACGCCGCGGCCACGCCACCGAGCTGGTGGCGCTGGCCGACAACATGGGCGCCGTGCTGGGGTTGACCAACCCGCTGATGGCCGGCGTGCGCGACTGGCTGTTCCAGGCGGTCAACAGTGTCGACAACCTGCGCTCGCACCTCTTGGAATTCAAGTTCAAACCCAAGGCCACCATCACCCAAGGCCTGGTCTATCACGAGCGTGCCGAGCTGCGCGAAGACGATTTGGTCGGGCAACTGTTCGTGCAGCCTTATATCGAAGATGCCCAGGGCCAACGTCGGCGCCTCGACGACATGCTGGGCAACTCGTATGCCGTGCTGGGTTACCGCACCAATCCCCGGGCGCCACTGAGCGAGGACATGGCCGCGTATTGGGCGCGTTGGAACACGCGCTTTATCCAGGTCAACCGTTCGCGCAGCGGCGTGGGGCGCAACCAGCCGCTGACGGCGATGGACGCGATCAGTGTGGAGGACGTGGATAACCGGCTGGCCGAGTGGTTCTCCAAGGTGCGCGACTGCATCGTCGTGGTGCGTCCGGACCGCTTTGTCGCGGCCATTACCACCCCAGAGCGGCTGGACGGTGTATTGCGCAAGCTGGCGGAGCAACTGTCATGAGCACGCCCGACGATGTACTCGGCCAACTGCGCCAAGCGAGGCTCAGCGCTCATGCCATAGCGCCTTTGGCACCGCAGGCGCTGGACCGGCAGCAAGGCTACGCGCTGTTGCGCCAGACCCTGGAGCGACGCGTGGCCGCCGGGGAGAAACCGAGCGGCTGGAAGGTCGCCTTCGCCGGCCGCGCCGCGCAAGCACGCTTTGCTCTCGACGAACCGGTGTACGGCGGCCTCACGGAGGCGATGCAGGTTGAGCCGGGGAGTGCGGTGCCATTGGCGCGGCTGATCCAGCCCAAGCTGGAGGTCGAACTGGCGTTCGTCTTCGGGCACGCGCTGGCGCCGGGGGACTACCGCGACCAGGACATTCTGACGGCCATCGCCGAGGTGGCGCCCGCGTTCGAAATCGCCGACTGCCGATGGCAAGGCTGGCGTTTCGGGCTTGGCGCCTTCCTCGCCGATAACGCGGCAGCGGGGCTTTACTGTGTGGGGCCGAGGTCGCCGTTCGAGCCGCAACAGCATGCCTGCGTGCCCTATCGTCTGGAGCACGAAGGGGTTCACCTGGGCAGCGGCGATACGCAGGCTCGGGAAGACAACCCCCTGTTCAATCTGTGCTGGTTGGTGCGCCGGCTCCTGGCGGACGGTCACCGTATCGAGGCTGGGCAGGTGGTGCTGTCGGGCGCGTTGCTGGCACCGATCGATATACAGCCGGGAACCTATCGTCTGCAGATGCTTGGCACGGAACTGGCTTTGATTTTCCGGGCGGACACTGTGCCCGTGTGAATGCCAGCTGCCGTCAGGGATGACTGAGCCCCCTTCAGGCCAATGACCAGACACAGGCCGCCGAGGAACGACGAATATGCTCGCTGAAGTCCGAACCTTCAATGATCCTCAACAGCACGCCGGCTCGATCCAGGGCTGGCAGCAGATCTACGACCAACTGGGCCGTGGCTGCCTCACCAGTGAACTGCGCCAGTTGTCCTGCGATCGCTTCCAGATCTTCCAGGAGGTGCTGGACAAGCGAGTGGTGCAGCATGGTTCCTCGCCCAAAGGCCGGTTGTGCGCCGCCATGTCATTGGGCAGCGCACCGGTGGTGCAAGGGCAGCAAGTGGACGCGCAGAGCGTGGTGCTGCTGCGCGATTCAGAGGAGTTCGTATTGCATGCCCCGGAAGGCACGCATTTTTTCGCGATTAACGTCGACGCGGTACGCTTTGCCAAACTGGCGGCTTTCGAGTTATCCGGCGAGCAGCTTAAACGCCTGACCACTGTGTCTCAGCTGCGTGTGGATGAGGCGTTACTGCTGCGTATACACCAGCGTATTCACCCGTTGTTTCGTCACCTTTTGGAACATACCGACGCGATCAGCGCCGTCTCGGAAAAGATCCTGGAAGATGAGCTGCTCGGCACCTTCCTGGACCTGTTCACCCATGCCAGCGATGAGGTGCGTTGCCGACGCGGCAATTTCGCCGTCAGTGCCTACCTGGTCCGGCGTTGCCAGGAGTTGATCGTTGCCAGTGGCGATACCCCGTTGAGCATCCTCGATCTGTGCGAGCAATTGCGTGTCAGCCGCAGGACCCTGCAGAACAGTTTTCAGGCGGTGACTGGCCTGCGCCCGGTCGAGTACCTGCGCAATCTGCGCCTCAACGCGGTCCGGCGGCGGTTGATCGCGACCGCGGCCAGTGAGAAAAACGTCGGTGAGGTCGCCGTGGCCATGGGCTTTTTTCACCTGAGTCACTTCGCGGCGCATTACCGCGAATTGTTTGGCGAGTCGCCCTCGGAAACGCGCAGGGCCGAGCGCTGATGCGCGATCAGTCCGCCGCCTCGCCAAGCCCTGGGTTCACGCGCTTGCCGATGTCCTTGAGCCGCGCCAGTTGGTCGATCATCGCGGGGGCTTCATCCAGGCAACTGACGAAGGTCCACAGGTAAGTCATCACCGCATAGATATGCCCGGCTTTTACGGCCGGTGACAATGCCAGTTGCGTGATAGCAACCACAAACAGTAGCGCCGCCAGAATGCCAATGGACAGGAAGGCGATGGCCTCACGGTCCGACAAGCGGATCCGCAGTCGCGACAGCAGGCGATAATGACGGTGCAGGGTATGCGCGCCGACGGCTTCCACCATGCCGATTTCCTTTTCCAGGCGATTGTTCAAGCGCTCATGCAAGCGCTGGTTACGTCGGGCGAAGCCGGGCATCACGGTGACGCACAGCAGCAGCGCGAGCAGGCATGCCACGCCAACCCAAGGCTCGATCACCAGCAACATGCCGGCCGCGCCAATGATCGAGACCAGCGCGGTGGCGATGATCGGCACGTGCTTCTCGAAAAAGTCGACGAAGTCCCGCGCCAGCACCACCCGCGCCGCCGCCTTGGACGTGCTCTGGCGTTCCAGGCGCTGATTGAGGATCACCGGCACCGCAAGATCGGCGTAGATGCGCGTAAAGGTGCGCGTATCCAGCGCGCGCCGCGCCGCCCCCACCACCCAGAACCCCAGCACCACGCCGGCATAGAGCAATGCGCTGGCGGCATCGCCACGGATGATCGAGTCCACGGCAAACCCGGCGAACAGCGGGTAGGCGAGCAGCAGTGCATTTTCCAGCGCCACCAGCGACAAGGTCGCAAACAGCTTGCCGGGGTAGGCCCTGGCAATGGCCTTGAGGGTCTGGCTGGCGGATTGCTGACCGAGCTTTTTGCTTTCTTCGAGCACAATCCTAGGGGTTACGGACGGCATGGGCCACCTGTCGAGCGCATCATGGGAGGATAGATACCGCGGGCGACGCCGAGCAGATAGCGCGCCTCCTCGGTCATCAATAACAAATTGATCTGCACTTCTTCGATAACGATTTCCATGGCGATCAATATGCAAATGGCCGGCGCTGTAATCAGCCAGTGACAATAAGACTGTGTGATCAACGACGCGCACACACCAATCAACCACAACGCCAATACGCAATGCGGCGCGTACTTCTGCAGGGGAATCCAGAAGCGCTGCAACTTTCGCAGTTTGAGTGTGTAGAGCGTCAGTGACGCTTCCAGCTGTTTGGAGTCAACAAGGGGGCGAGCGGAATGCAGAGTCGGCATAACAGTTGTCCGCGTAAAACATTGAACGTCATTTGCCAGGTGTTGCTTCATTGTCCCGGCGCCCGTGGCCTGGAAGGGTTTGATTGAACCAGGCAAGATTGATTGCTGTGATTTCGACCCATTCGCCCTGAGTTGGCATCCTTTCGCAGCTCTTGAACGCGATACAACATCCTTGTGAGTTCAGTAAGGCAAAGTGGCGATATTTCGTGGCTCTATTAACTATAAAAATAGAGAGGCGCATGCCATCACCTTTGTCGGTTTGAATATTCAAGCGAGTTTGGCGTTATATGCAGTTACACCTCAGTAGACTCCGTGTCGGTATCCAGGCTCTGCGTTGTTGTTGGCCAACTGAGTTCAAACACGGTGCCGCCATTAATCGATGTCCGACAGCTCACCGTGCCGCCATGGGCGATGGCAATCGCGCGCACCACGGCCAGACCCAGCCCACTGCCTCCCTGGGCACGGGAGCGAGAACTTTCGCCGCGCTGGAACGCATCGAAAATATACGTCGCGAAAGCGTCGTCCACCCCCGGCCCCTCATCCGTGACTCTCAGGAAGTTGCGCGAGTGTTGGCTGCCGAGTTGCACCCAGACGTTGCCTGGCGTCGCATGCCGGCGGATGTTGTCCAGCAGCGCTAGCAACGCCTGGCGAATCCGCGCGCGGTCACAGCGTATCGGCCCCTTGAGCAGGTCCAGGTGCAGCACGAAGCCGGCGCTGCGCAGGCTCGATTCGAACAACCGTGCTTCGGCTTCCAGGTCGGTGGCCAGGTCGGCGTAGTCGGGTTCGAGCTTGAGGTAGCCGCTGTCTCCCAGGCCGACCACGCGCAGGTCTTCAACCAGGCGCGTCAACCCTTCCACTTGCGTCAGCAGGCTGTAGAACTGCGCGGTATCCGGCTCGAACACACCTTCGGCCAGCCCCTGCAGGCGGCCGCGCAAGATGGTCAGCGGCGTGCGCAACTCATGGGCGATCGCTGCGTTCCAGAACGCCTGTTCTTCGGCCATGCGTTTCAATCGGTTGGCCATGCTGTTGAAGTCATCCACTAATAAGGCGGCTTCGCCCAAGGATTGATCCGGCGCCACTGCGCGGGCATCCAGGTCGCCATCGGCCAGCCTGCGCAGGCTGCCCGCCACCGAGTTCAAGGGCATCAGAATGCGCCGGGACAACTTGATCGCCGCTGCGACGCCGACACCCAGGCTGACGCAGGTGATCAGGCTCATCCAGGCCCACTCCATGCCGCTGGGCAGCCACTCATCCATTTCCGCGTCGCTCAGCGGAGCAAACGACCACAGCAGCCCATAAAAGACATAGGTCCCGACAATCGCCAGGGTTATCACACACAGGACCACGGCCGACATCGACAGGATAATCTGCCGACTCAAGCTGTTGGCGCCTTTCATGGCAGGCTCCCGAACCGGTAGCCGACCCCGCGGATACTGGCCGGTACGCCTTGCAGTCCGAGGTCCTCGATTTTCCTGCGTAATTTGCTGATATGGCTGTCGACCGTGCGCTCCAGGCTGTCGCTCTCGGGCGAGCAGAGGGCCAGCAACTCGGCGCGGCTGAACACGCGTCGGGGCGCCTTTGCCAATTGCGCGAGTAACTTGAATTCGGTCACGGTCAGGTTCAATGGGTGTTTCTGCCCGTCGATGCTGACGCTCACGTCATGGTTGTCGATGTCGATTTCGAAGGCGTCCACGCGCAGCACGCTGCGCCCCGTCAAATAGCCATTGTCGACGCAGCGGCGCAGCACCGCCTGGGTTCTGGCCACGACCTCGGCCGGGTTGAATGGCTTGACGATGTAATCGTCGGCGCCAATACGCAGCCCCATGAGTTTGTCCACGTCCTGGTCCTGTGCGGTCAGCATGATGACCGGCGTGTTGCCGCGGTGACGAACCTCCGCCAGTACCATCCAGCCATCCAGTTTCGGCATCAGTACATCGAGCAGCACCAGGTCGGGCTTGAGCGTTTGGTGCAGTTCGAGTGCGCGACGGCCATCCTGCGCATGCGCGGTTTGAAAGCCGGCGCGTTTGAGATAGGCCGTGAGGATGTCGGCGATTTCCGGTTCGTCTTCGGCGATCAGGATCAGTGCCTGATTAGCGGTTGATGTAACGAGTGATTCGGTCATGTTCTGCTCGGTCGATGTGCCCTGTGCTGCCGGACAATGCTGCAACGGCGCGCGGTTTTCTGGCAACGGGTTGGATGATGCACGGCAAGCATGCACTTTCAGCGTAGGCTTTATGGAGAAATGATGGAGACGCAGGTTTATTTTTCGTCGCGCGGGGGAGGGGGGTGAACGCTGCCTGATGCGGCGCGTTCAGGCGAAGCTGATGCGGTCGCTGTAGGCGTTCTGCACAATTTTGCGCTGGTAGTCACAGGGTGTCGTACTGACCAGCTTCTTGAAGTCGCGCAGGAAGTGTGACTGATCGGAGAAGCCCAGGTCCAGCGCCAGTTCCGAGAAGGATACATCGTGCTGGGTATTCAATGTTTCCAGGGCCGCCTGGCAGCGAATGATGCGGCAAAAGATCTTCGGCGACATGCCGGTGTCCTGGCTGAACTGGCGATGGATGGTGCGGCTGGTGTAGCCGCTGAGGTCTTCAAGTTGCTGAATGCGCAGGTCACCGCGATGCACCAGGGCCTGTTGAATCACCATCGCCGTCAGTTTCGAGGTCCTGCCCATCAGGCGCGGGGCCAGGTAGTCATTGAACAGCCTCATCTGCTCTTCCAACCGTGGGGTTTGCACGATGTTCTCGAACATGCGCTGGGCAAACCCCGAGACCTTGAGCAGATCCAGCTCCTGTTCGGTCAGGTCCGCGGCCAGCACATTGATGAAGCCTGGAATGACCCCCGGTGAAAAGCGCACACCAAAGTAGTGATGATGCTGATGCAGTTCGACGCGCTGCGCCTCCAGCGGCGTGCCGCAGATCCGCACGGTGGGACGTGTGGTATCGCAGTCGAAAACGATGTCCACGCAGCCATCCGGCACCGCCAGCACGTCGGTCGATTGGGCGACATCGAAGGCATAGAAATGCGAGATCGCCGGGTGCTCGGAAGGCATCACCGAATACCGCGATGAGTTGAGTACGAACCAGGGTTGTTCGTAGGCGGTTGGGTGCCGCGGCCTCGGCGCACACAGGTTGACCATGACGGAACCTTCGATTGGCAATATGCGCGAATATTCAGGCATTTATCGCGCCAACTCAGGTGCCCGCGGCAAGCGCCGATGTCCGAAATTTACAATACCGCCGATAAGCCCAGCCCGATACTCGGACTCGACAGCGTGGGAGCCGCGCCTACCGCAGCGATATCACCTTCAGCCCGAGAATAATTATGTCCACGACTACAAAAATAGACTTCATCTACCTGTCCGAGCAGGACATGATCCGCGCTGGCGTCACCGACATGCTTGCCTGTGTCGACACCATGGAAGAGATGTTCGGCCTGCTGTATATCGGCGATTACCGCATGGCGGGCCCGAACAACGATTCCCACGGCGCGATGGTGATTTTCCCCAAGGAATCACCATTCCCGAACATGCCCAAACCCACCGCTGACCGACGCATGATGGCGATGCCGGCCTACCTGGGCGGCAACTTCTGCACCGCCGGCGTGAAGTGGTACGGCTCCAACATCGCCAACCGCGACAAAGGCCTGCCGCGCTCGATCCTGATGTTCACGCTCAACGACCCCGACACGGGCGCACCGCTGGCGCACATGTCGGCCAACCTGCTGTCGGCGTATCGCACCGGCGCGATTCCCGGCGTGGGCGCGCGCCACCTGGCCCGCAAGGATGCCAAAGTCGTCGGCCTGCTGGGCCCGGGGGTGATGGGCAAGACCACGCTGGCCGCTTTCATCGCGGTGTGCCCGCAGATCGATACCTTGAAGATCAAGGGACGCGGCGAGAAAAGCCTCAACGATTTTATTGCCTGGGTAAAGCAAACCTACCCACAGGTGACCACGATAAAAGTCGTCGACACTCTCGAAGATGTGGTCCGCGACGCCGACCTTGTTACTTATTGTAGCTCCGGTGAGGTCGGCGACCCCTCGAACTACCCAATCGTTAAGCGTGAGTGGGTCAAACCGGGCGCCTTCATGGCGATGCCGGCGTCCTGCTCCCTGGATGAAGGCATGGAGAGCTCCGAGGTGCGCAAGGTGCTGGATAACACCGGCCTCTATGAAGCCTGGTTCGAAGAGTTGCCCAAGCCCGCGCACCACTGCGTACCGGTGATCGGTGTGCGGTTCATGGACATGATCGCCGAAGGCAAGATGCAGCGCGACGAGCTCGAAGACATCGGCAAGATCGTTGCCGGCGATGCCCAGGGCCGCCGGAACGATGAAGAGATCATCATCATGTCGGTGGGCGGCATGCCCGTGGAAGACGTGGCCTGGGGCACGGTGGTGTACCGCAATGCCATCGCAAAAGGCATCGGCGTGAAACTGAATCTGTGGGAAACCCCCGCGTTGCGCTAAGCCACCCTTATCCATCTGAAGAGGCAACGACATGACCAAAATCATCAAGCTCAAGACCGGTTCCCCGTTTGAAGACCAAGCCAGCTATTCACGCCTGGTGGTGGTGGACAACTGGATCTATGTCTCCAATACCGCAGGCCGCAACCCGCAAACCAAGTTGATCCCCGAGGACATCCTCGAACAGACGCATCAGGTATTCGCCAACATCGAAACGGCCCTCGCCGCCGTCGACGCCAGCCTGGCCGATGTGGTGTGCTCGCGGGTATTCATCCAGGACCCCAAGGACGTTCCGGCGGTCATGGGCCTGATCGGCGAGAAGTTTCGCGGTGTCGATCCGGCCAGTACCGTGACCTGCCCGCCGTTGGGCTCGACGGTCTACAAGGTGGAACTGGAAGTGACGGCCTATCGCAACGCCTCCAAGGCGCAGGTCGAAGTCATCCGCCTGTCGCAATGACCGCTACGCGGCCGTGCGCTTGCGCGGCCGACCTCAATCGCTCACAGAGTCTTGATCATGGCCCCGACTATAGCGCCCGTGAACACGTCAACTACGTTCCCCTTCGCGACGTCCGTCGTCATCATTGGCGGCGGGATCATCGGCTTGACGGCTGCGCTGACATTGGCCGAACGCAATATCGCGGTGGTGGTGCTGGAAAAAGGCCGTATCGCCGGCGAGCAGTCCTCACGCAACCTCGGCTGGGTGCGCAAGACCAGCCGGCACGCCGCCGATATCCCCTTGGCCCTCGCCGCAGATCGCTTGTGGGCGCAGATGCCTGAGCGGGTCGGCGCCGACGTCGGGTATCGGCAAGAGGGCATCATGTTCCTGGGCCGCAACGAGGCGCAGATGGCGATGCATGAAAGCTGGCTGAAATCGGTCGAACATCTGTCCCTCGACTCGCGGTTGCTGAGCCAGCGCGAGATCGCGCAACGGGTGCCGGGCGGCGTGGCTGACTGGGCCGGCGGTATCTTTACGCCGTCTGATGCGCGGGCCGAGCCGACCCTGGCCAGCAGTGCGATCGCCAAGGCGGCCATGGCCAAGGGCGTGGTGATCATCGAGCAGTGTGCGGTGCGTACACTGCAGATGTCCGCCGGTAAGGTCAGTGGGGTGGTCACTGAAAAGGGTGAGATTCGCTGCGATCAGGTATTGCTGGCCGGGGGGATGTGGTCGCGGCGCTTTTTGGGCAACCTCGGCGTGGCGTTGCCGACCTTGGCCTTGACCTGTTCGGTGCTGCGCACACATCCGATGGACGGGCCTACGGAGATCGCCGTGGGCGCGCCGGACTTTTCCTTTCGCAAGCATAAGGACGGCGGTTTCATCATTACCCAACGCGGCAAATTGGACGCCTACCTGACCCTCGATCACCTGTTGCTCGCCAAGCAATACATGCCGCAGTTTCGCGCGCAGCGCAGCGTTTTGAACGTGTCGCTGGGCAAGTATTTCTTTAACGACCTGGCGCTGGCCCGGCGTTGGTCGGCCGACAGTATCAGCCCGTTCGAACGGGTACGGGTGCAGGACCCGGCCGCCAACCCGCGGCTCAACAACGATGCGATGAACAACCTCAAGGCCGCCTGGCCGGTATTCGAGCAGGCGCGGATCGCCCAGGCCTGGGCGGGCACCATCGACGTGACGCCGGACTCGAACCCGGTGGTTGGGCCGGTCGCGCAAATTCCCGGGTTGACCGTCGCCACCGGTTTCTCGGGGCACGGTTTCGGTACCTCGCCGGCGGCCGGCCATCTGGCGGCGGATATCGTCAGCGGGCATACCCCGATCATCGATCCGAGCCCGTATCGTTTCGATCGTTTCTAAGCCGGCCCAAGCCCAGCCTTCATGGAGCACAACGATGTCGCCTGCCAGCTGTTTTTTTACTAATCGCACAGGCTTGCGCCTGCATTTTCTGCAATGGGGCGAGCCGAGCGGCGTGCCTCTGGTTCTGCTGCACGGCTTGCGGGCCTATGCGCAGACCTGGGAGTCGCTGGTGCAGGCGTTGGGCCCCGGTTACTGCGTTTACGCCCTGGACCAGCGCGGTCGCGGGTTGAGCGATTGGGCCACGCCGAGCAGCTACCACACGCAATCTTATGTGGAGGATGTGGAGGAATTTGTCGCCCACCTCGGTTTGCAACGCTTCGTGTTGCTGGGGCATTCGCTGGGTGGCGCCAATGCTCTTGAATATGCACGGCAAAACCCAGGGCGTTTGCACGGGCTGATCATCGAAGACATCGGTCCCGGCTCCTCGAGCCAGGGCGACGGCGCGGCGCGTATTCGCCGTGAAATGAGCCAGACGCCGTTGCACTTCGACAGTTGGGCGAGCGCCCGCGCTTTCTGGCAGGCGTCGCGCCCGGGCTTGTCGGAGCAGGGCCTCGCTTCCAGGCTGGCGCATTCGATGAAAGAGCACGAAGGGCTGATCAGTTGGCGGCACGATCAGCAAGGCATCGCCGAGGCGCGCCTGAGCATCGAGCCGACCGACCTGTGGCCGGCGGTGCGGGCCTTGGACTGCCCGACGCTGTTCATTCGTGGCGGGCGTTCGGACTTCCTGCCCACCGCGACGCTGCAGGCGATGCGTGACAGCAATCGGCAGGTGCAGACGGTGGAAGTCGCGCACGCCAGTCACTATGTCCACGACGATCAGGGCGAGACGTTCAACCGGCTGGTCGCTGACTTTCTCGCCAGCCTCACGACTCCGAGCCCTTGAAGGCAAGCGCGCCAGCACTGCCGTGGCAGGCGGCCATGGCAAAAGCGAACCACTCTAGCGAGTGGTTTTTTTTGCCTGGATTTTTACGCGGTTGATACAAAGCTGATACGCAAAAAACAGTTAATGAGAATCCATGTCATGCGCGAATGGTTTGGTATATCATGCGCCGCGAATTCTTGGCAGGTTTGCCTGCGCGTCGGCTCATCCATGAGGTCCAACATCCATGCGTCACACCCTGATTTCCCTCTGCGTGCTTCAGGCGTTTACTCCTTTTGCCTGGGCGCAGGTTGCCGCCTCTGAACAAAGCAGCCTCGAGTTGCAGGCGACCACGGTCACCGGCGAAATGGACTACGAGACGGCTCAAGGGCCGGTCAAGGGCTACCGCGCAACACGTTCAGCCAGTGCGACCCGCACCGACACTTCGATTCATGAAACGCCGCAGTCCATCAGCGTAGTGCCCAAGGACGTGGTCGAGGACATTGGTGCGACTCGCCTGCAGGAAGCCCTGGACTACGCGGGCGGCGTCGGCCGGGCGAACAACTTCGGCGGGCAAGGGCTTACCAGCTTCACCGTGCGGGGCTTTACCACTGCCGAGTTCTACCGCAACGGTTTCCCGATCAACCGCGGCTACCCGAGCATGCCCGACGCCAACAGCATCGAGCGCCTTGAAGTGCTGCGCGGGCCGGCGACCATGCTGTATGGCCGTGGCGATCCCGGTGGCACCTTCAACGTGGTATCCAAGCAGCCGCTGGCCGAGCCCACGGTCACGCTGGGTAGCCAATTGAATGATCAGGGCATGAAGCGCGGCACCCTCGATGCGTCCGGCCCGCTGGATGAGCAAGGCGCGCTGGCCTATCGTCTGAACGTGGTGGGCGAGGGCGGCGACACCTTCCGCGACCATGTCTCGAGCGAACGCTACGGCGTGACCCCGGTGTTGACCTGGCAGGCCAATGACGCCACCAAGGTGATCTTCGAAGGCGACTTCATGCGTAACAATCGCCCGCTGGATCGCGGCCTGACACGCTTCGCCAACCAGCGTGGGACGCCGTCCCGTGACACCTTCTGGGGCGAGAAGTACGCCGGCGACCTGCACAACGATAACAACATGGCCCAGTTGCGCTTCGAACATCTGCTCAACGACAACTGGACCCTGGGCGGTGGTTTCCAGTGGCTGGACGGGACGATGAAGGGCAATGGTGTCGAGGCCAACGGCGCGACCAGCCTGGATGCCGATGGCCGCACACTTCAGCGCAACTTCAACTACCGCAAGCTGGAATGGACCGACAAGGACTACCAACTCAACCTGACCGGGCACTTCTCCACCGGCGGCTTTGCGCACACCTTGCTCACTGGCATCGAATACGAAGACTACGACTACAAGTCGATCATCCAGCGTTCCAGCGGCGTGGCGGGGACCTTTCCGATCGATATCTACAACCCGGTCTACGGCCAGCCTCGTCCGGCGCTGACCCGCACGCCGACACACGATAAAGAAAACCTCAAGACCTACGCGGCCTTCGTTCAGGACCAGGTGGCACTGACCGAGCGCTTGAGAGTCCTCGCCGGTGCGCGCTTCGAGCGCTTCGAGCACGATTACGAGTCCTACGTACCCGGTGTCAGAAGCTGGAACGCCGCCGACAACGCCGTCACCCCGCGCGTCGGCGTGATGTATGACCTCACCGACACCGTCGCGCTCTACGCGGATGCCGCGCGCTCGTTCAAGCCCAACACTGGCGCCAGTCGTCAGGGCGGTGGGTTCGATCCGGAGAAGGGCAAGTCCTACGAGATGGGCGTGAAGTGGGAAGCGCTTGACCGACAGCTGAGCGTCGATGCGGCGATTTACCAGATCGAGAAGAAAAATGTCCAGGGTGTCGACCCCTTGAACTCCGACTTCAATGTCGCGACGGGCCAGGTCCGCAGCCGCGGCTTTGATCTGAACGTGGCCGGCAACCTGACGCCCGAGTGGCGGATGATCGGCGGTTATGCCTATGTGGATGCCGCCGTCACCAAGGACACCACTGTCCGTACCGGAACGCGTTTGGCCAACATTCCGCGCAATAGTTTCAGCCTGCTCAACGTGTATGAGTTCCAGGATGGCGCGCTCAAAGGCTTGGGCCTCGGCGCCGGTGGCAAATACGTGGCCGAGCGTGCCGGGCAGACGGCCAACAACACGTTCGCGATGGACGCTTACACGGTCGTCGACCTGCTCGGTTACTACAAGGTCAACGAAAAGGTCAGGCTCAACCTGGACGTGAAGAACCTGTTCAATCGCGAGTACGAAGAGGGCTCGTTCTTGAACTTCTACGCCTACCCTGGCGAGCCGCGCACGGTGCAAGTGGGTATTTCCTACACTCTGTAGCGCGGTCAGCGCCCGGTGCGATGTGCCTCGTCGCTTGATCCGGTGGTATGCCGGGCGAAGATCACGCAGCCACACTTTTTGGCGGCCTGTAGGGAAACCCCTACAGGCTCCGAAAATCCCTCGCGCAATATCAGGATTGGATGATGGCTCTTTGCTAGATGTCGGGTTAGAGTGATTAAAAGGTTCTTGCGAATCTTCGTTTCTGCGACCCCTCCCGAGGCTGCAGGACACTTCATAATGTGGAGTGCATCATGAAAGTCCTAATCGCTGATGACTCATCCATGTCCCGCAAGCTGGTCTTGCGTTCCCTGCCAGAATCACTGACCGAAGATGTTCGCCAGGCCTGTAACGGTGCCGAGGTGATGGAGGCGTATCACGCCGGTTTGGTGGACCTGCTTTTTCTCGACCTGACCATGCCGGTCATGGATGGCTTCCAGACCCTTGAGGCGCTCAAGCGCGAGGACGCGAATGTGGTTGTCGTGGTGATCAGCGCCGACATCCAGCCGCTGGCCAGGCAGCGCGTATCCGATCTGGGCGCTGCTGCATTCGTCGCCAAGCCGGTTACGGCGCAAGCTGTACTCAATGCCTTGCACGTCATAGGGGTACTTTGATGGAAACCTTGGCCGCGCTAACCGAAGACCAACGTGACGCCTTGCAGGAATTGATGAACATTGCCATGGGGCAGGCCGCCGAACGACTGGCCCGGCTGACCAACACCATGGTTACGCTTTCGGTTCCTTTCATTCACCCTCTGATCCGGGAGCAGGACAACCTGTTGATTCCGGACCATCTTCGTCGAAGCTCCATGATCGTCACCCGCCAGTCGTTCCTGGGGGAGCTACGCGGAGAGGTGTTCGTTTGCTTTGGTTCCATGGGGGCCGACAAGCTCGCCGAATTGCTCGGCTATAGCGACGGCGGCCCTGCGCAGCAGGAAGAACTGATGCTGGATGTCACCAACATCCTGTCCGGCGCCTGCATCAGTGGCCTGGCCAAGCAGGTGGCGATACAAGTGAGCTACGACGCGCCGTCGATTCTGGTCCACAGAGAAGAGTCCACGAACGCACTGGATGAATTGAACCTGAACGAACACCTGGCGATGGTGTTGGAAATCCGTTTCGAGGTGCAGGCTCATCAATTCTCCTGCGACCTGCTGATCTGTATCACCGAACGTACAGCAGGCGTTGTGGTCCGGGCCATCGATCGCTTGCTCTATGAGCTTTGAAGGGGCGTCTTCATGACAGACAACAAGGCAATTTCCCGGGAAACCCTTGAGTCGATGCTCAAGGCCATCAACATGGGCGTGCTGCTGGTCGACCATGACTGCAAAGTGCTGTTCTCCAACCACTTCATGTCCATCAACAGCGGCCGCAGCGCCGAAGAGCTCGTCGGTCGCACGCTGTTCGAAGTGTTTCCGGAGCTGCCCGAGGTCTGGACCCGGCAGAAGATCAACAGCGTCGTCACGCTGCAGAACTTTGCGTTCACCTCCTGGCAGCAACGGCCGCACCTGTTCAACTTCGAAAGCACCCGGCCGATCAGTGGCTTGGTCGGGCACATGTATCAGAACTGCACCTTCTTCCCGGTGCAGGACGCCGATGGCGGCAGTCTGGGGGTGGGCCTGGCGATAAGCGATACGACCGACACCGCTGCCCGCCAACTCGAACTGACGCACCTCAACGAGTTGCTGGAGGAGGAAAAGAGCGCCCAGGCGCTGCTGATCGCACGGCTCGAGGAGGCTCAGGCGCAGTTGCTGCAGTCCGAGAAAATGGCTGCGATTGGCCAGCTTGCGGCGGGCGTGGCCCACGAGATCAATAACCCGATCGGCTTTGTGTGCTCCAACGTCAACAGCCTGCGGCGTTACCTGGTGGATCTTTTCGCATTGCTCGACGCCTACGAACAGGCCAGTGACGAAAAACATGCGCAGGCTCATCCCGAGCTTGCGGCCATGCGGGACAAGGCGGATTACGACTTCATGCGGCAGGACATCGACGAGCTGATCGTCGAGTCGGTCGAGGGGCTGGACCGGGTCACTCGTATCGTCAAGGACCTGCGCGAGTTCTCCCATGTCGACAGTTACGAATGGCAGTTGGCCGATCTGCACAAGGGGCTGGATAGCACCCTCAACGTTATCTGGAACGAGATCAAGTTCAAGGCTCAGGTGATCAAGCGCTACGGCGATATCGAGCCTATCGAGTGCATGGGCTCGCAGATCAATCAGGTGTTCTTGAATCTGCTCATCAATGCGAGCCATGCCGTGGGCGTTGATGGCGAAATCATCATCAACAGTGGCAGGGAAGACGGCGGTGTGTTCGTCGAGGTCGTCGACAACGGTCACGGCATCCCGCTGGACATCCAGAACCGGATATTCGAACCGTTCTTCACCACCAAGCCGGTAGGCATGGGCTCGGGCCTGGGCCTGTCGCTGTCGTACAGCATCATCGTCAAGCACCATGGAAGGCTCACCGTCGAAAGTGAACCGGGCCGGGGCAGTTGCTTCCGCGCTTGGCTCCCGTTACGTCAGCCCCAGGTACAGGCCCACGCTACCTCTGCCGTTGAAGGATGCTGAGCATGAACACCACCGAGTTGAGCGAAAAACGCTACACCGTCATGCTGGTGGACGACGAAGAAAGTATCCTCAACAGCCTGCGCCGCTTGCTGCGTGGCAAGCCTTACGATTTGCTGCTGGCCACCAGTGGCGCGCAGGCGCTGAGCCTTTTCGAACTGCACCCCATAGACCTGATCGTCTGCGACGCGCGCATGCCGTTCATGGACGGCCCGACCCTGCTCCGTGAGGTGCATAAGCGCGATCCGCACTGCATGAATATCCTGCTGACCGGTTATGCCGACATGAGCATGATCACGCAGGCACTCAGCGATGGGTACATTTTCCGCTACATCAGCAAACCCTGGAAGGATGAAGAGCTTCAGCTCACCCTCGATGAGGCTTTGGAAATGCAATGTGTGCTGCGTGAACGTGACAACCCGAAGAAGCTCATCAGCGAATAGTGGCTCGACAGCTTCGGCGCCTCACGGTTTTTGATAAATCGAAGGCGCCACCAGCTTGAACGCATCGCTGACGCCGTTCAGGCTTTCCGAATGACTGATCATGAAATAGCCGCCACGTCGCAGGAATGGGAGCAGGCGACTGACTACTTTTCGCTTGGTCTCCTGATCAAAGTAAATCATCACGTTGCGCAGGAAAATCACATCGAATTCGCCCAATTGGGGCAGGGTTTCGATCAGGTTGACTTGCACGAAACTGACCCGCTGGCGCAGGGATTTATCGATCAGGAAGGTGCCTTCCTGCTGGCCGATGCCCTTGAGGCAGTATCGACTGAGCAAGGACTGCGGCAGTCTGTTGGCGCGTTCCATCGGGTAATGCCCGTTCCGGGCCTTGGCCAGTACCTGGGTGCTGATGTCCGATCCGATGACCTCCCAGGGCGTGCTGCGCAGGGTTTCGGCAAGGGTCATGGCCAGGCTGTAAGGTTCTTCGCCCGAGGAGCTGGCCGCGCTCCACACCCTGAAGGTCTTGCCTGGCGACGCGAAGGGCAATACCCGTTCGCGCAGGAACTCGAAGTGCTTGGGTTCACGAAAGAAATACGTTTCGTTGGTGGTCAACAGGTCCAGGGCGAACTGCAGTTCGTCGGGGTTCTCCTTGCCCATTATCATTTTGAAATACGCGCCGTAGCTCTCCAGTTCATGGAACTGCAGGCGCTTGAACAGACGCCCGGCAACCAGGGCCTTTTTCATGGGTGACAAGTGGATGCCCGCTGCACCATAGAGCCAGGACTGGAACTGGGTGAATTCACGATCTTCAAGATTGATCTGTTTCAATCCGAACTCCTTGTTCGTGACTTACAGGTCCTGGAGGCTGGGGCTGTCACCGGCGTCCGCCAGTTGAGACATTTCATCCATCGATAACACCTTGTCCACCTGCAAAACGATGACGAACGTGCCGGCGACCTTGGCCATGCCGCTGATGAAGTCAGGGCGAATGCGCGCGCCAAAGCTGGGGGCCGGCTTGATCTCGTCCGCCGGAATTTCCAGTACCTCTGACACACTGTCCACCAGAAGCCCGATATCCTGGGCCTGGTGGTCCTCGCTGCTGGCTTCGAGGATCACCACACAGCTGCGTCGATTCACCTTCGTGCATGGCTGCCCGAACCGTGCCTTGAGGTCCAGCACCGGCACCACGGCACCTCGCAGGTTAAGCACGCCGCGCACGAAGTCGGGCATCATCGGCACCGGAGTCACGTGTCCGTACTCGATGATTTCCTTGATGCCCTGGATATCGATGGCGAACATTTCGCCGCCCAGCAGGAGCGTCAGGTACTGCGCCTCCTGCTTTTGAATCGCCGTCGGCTGTCGGGTATCGGTTAACGCGCCCATGTCGCTCTCCTGCATGAAAAAAGCACCGCGTCCGGTTTGCGCTTAGAACCGCGTGAACTCGCTTTCGTCGGGGCCTGCGCTCTTGAGGAAGGTTTTGTGCGGGACCGCTCGCGGTGCCCGCGCCATCGCACGCGATACGCTGCTTGCCTGGCTGGATTTGCCCAGTGTGACGTTCGATGCCTGATCGCTTGCGTCCAGCCTGAAAAAACTCATGGCCTGCTGCAACTGTTCGGCCTGGGTACTCATTTCTTCGGCGGTGGAAGCGAGCTCTTCGCTGCTGGAGGCATTTTGCTGAGTGACCTGGTTGAGTTGGTTCATCGCCGAATTGATCTGCGCCACGCCGGCTGCCTGTTCTTCGGAGGCGGCCGTGATTTCCTGGACCAGATCGGAGGTCTTGTTGATCGACGGCAGCATCTCGCCAAGCAGATGGCCGGCCCGTTCGGCCATTTCGACACTGCTGGTGGACAGCTCGCCTATTTCCAGAGCGGCCACCTGGCTGCGCTCGGCCAGTTTGCGCACTTCGGCCGCCACCACCGCGAAGCCCTTGCCATGTTCGCCGGCTCGCGCCGCTTCGATGGCGGCGTTCAAGGCCAGCAAGTTGGTCTGGTAGGCAATGTCATCGATGATGCTGATGCGTTGCGCGATTTTTTTCATCGCCTGCACCGTCTGCTGAACAGAGTCGCCGCCGTCTCCTGCTTCCTTGGCTGCCTTGCTGGCCATGCCGTCGGTTATCTTGGCGTTCTCGGTGTTCTGGTTAATGCTGGCACTCATTTGTTCGATGGACGCACTGGTTTCTTCGACGCTTGCGGCTTGTTGGCTGGTGGTCTGGCTGATGGCCTGGGCGGTAGCGCTGACTTCCTCCGACGCGCTGGCCAGACCGTCGGCGGCATTGCGCACCTCACCGATAATCTGCGAAAGCTTGCCGACCATGGCCTGCATCGCCGTGAGCACACGCCCGGTTTCGTCCTTGGAGCCACCTTCGATCTTCACGGCCAGGTTACCTTCGGCCAGTTGGCTGGCCACATCCACGGCCCTTTTCAGCGGGGTGGAAATGATGCGTGAAATAAACAACGCCAGCGCGATACCCACCAGCAAAGCCACGAGTACCGCGGCGATGATGGACAGTCGCGCATTGGCGTAGATTTCGTTACCGCGTTGATTGGCTGCCGTGGCTCCGGCGTCGTTGAGGTCGATGAGTTTTACCAGGTCGCTGGAGATCTGTTCGAAGTCCCGTTTCGAATCCCCTTTGAGAATGACACTGGTCTGTTCCTTCAAACCCTGCCGGGACTCGGCCAACAGGTTCTTGCTGGTGTTGAGGTAGCTGTTCCAGTTGGTCTTGAGCGTATCGAACAACGCCTGTTCCACCGGGCTTGAGATCAGCTCTTTTTCATAGCGCGCCATGCGGGTCTCGACTTCCTTGCGGGCATCGACGATCTCCTGTTCATATTGCGCCTGTTCCGTCGGGCTGTCGGCCATCAGATAGCGCAGTTCCGTGACCCGATAGTTGGCGACAAAAAAACGAATGCCGGAGACAACCCGTACCGAAGGCAACCAGTTGTCGCGCATTTCAGTGGCAGTTTCGTTAACCAGGCCCAACTGGATGATGGCGAACACGCCCGTCATGGCCGTCAGCACCAGCACCAGCAAGAACGAAGTGATGAGCTTGGTAGCTATCCTTAAATCGTAGAACCATTTCATTGAAAGGCCTCTCCATGTGCGGTGCGGTTGGCTGAATTGCCGGGTTTGCTATCGTTCGAGGAATAAACAGCGGTTTGCCCAGGCGTTTGCTGGGCGCGTTGCCTGGTTGTCGGCGCGCCAGTCGCTCAATAGCAGGGCGCATGCGCCACAGGCAGCGGGTACGAGCGGTAAGCGGAAAAAAGTGCGAGCCTGAGGAAGCGGCTGCAAGTTGCTGTATGACGACATAGGTTCCTCCCTGAATCAGTAAATAGCGATCCTTCTCACATCAGCCTATCGGCTCGGGCCAAGATCAACTTGAGCGCAGAACAGGTCAGTCGTCGGTCAGCGGTAAAATAATTCGGTTTTACCGGGGCGGTAAGTAAGGGCTGTAATAAAAAACGGCCAGGCAGCGGTGGTTTATATAATCGGTAGACGACTGGCGCAGGCGTGGCGTTATATAAATAGCGCGCAATCGCCGCGTGCGAGTCCTTCAAAGTCATGATTGCCTCCTGGTTTCTTTGTCCTATCCAGGTTTCTAAAGCCTTGGAACTCATAGGTTTTTCTATCAAGTAACGCTGCAGAACTTCTTGGTTTTCTACACCTTCTGCAACGACTCGGTAGCCGATATTTTGAAGTTATGCAGAATACGTTCGCAAATTTGCTCAGGGCCCGGCTCATTCATTGAGAATGAAGCCGAATCGCGTCGGACTGATTTTATAAAGCAAGCAATTATTGGGTAGCACTTTTGTAGGCGCGACGTTATCGCCAGGATCAAGTCTTGTGCAAAGATATAACCCGGTGCCTTGACTATATCGTTGAGGACTTTCGGCGTAATGACGTCGACTGCGTCAATCTCGTATGCGCTGTTTACCCGGTTCGTTTGATGTATATCTTCCTCAAACCTCAATCGATTAAACAACCCGGTGGGTTGGTCTATGAAGTTACGAGCGCGCCTGTTGCAGATACGCATCGTGACCCGTTCAGCGAAGTCATTGAGCATGCCTCTGTCCAACTCGCTCATGGGCGCGCGCGTGACAGTGTCAATAATGCAGAGCTCATCGACGATTGAGGCCCGCGTGACCGGCGCGTTGAAGTACGCCGAGGTGATTGCGGCGATTTTGTCGAAGACTTCGTCGGAGTCGCTGCCCACGGGGCAAAATTTGGCGACCTCTTTTAGCCTTTCAGCTTCATTCGACGGAATAGGAGCGCCTTCGCCCATGATGACCCTCGCAATTGCTTGGTTCTACCTACAAGGTATCAGGTGGTGATGTCATTATGATATCATTTTTTCATTCGCTGCAAGGCTCAAAGGTCTGCGCCTCGGCGGTGCGGGTGAGCATAGACAAGAAGTGATGCAAAACCCGCGGCCGCCCATGTGTATTGACTTGGATCATCTCCTGTAGCGCCTTCTCTTCTATCGTGCTGCAGCTCTTCGAAGCCTGATATTGGGCTACAGTTCGAGCAAAGGATTGAGTCGTGGGTCTGAAGGCGCTTTAACGCGAGATAGACAAGTTGGCGGTGAGGGTCCGTGCTCTCGTAAAAAGGTCAATGTTCAGGCGTTTCCGATTTCCAGCGCTGCGTAGAAGGTTGCTAGGCGTTTTACCCGCCTTGCAAATATCGTTAAGTCCGTTCAACGACCGAGGGCACAGGGATGATGGCTCGCGACGCACAGGCAGTGGCTGACGACGATACGTTGCGAACCCTCGAGAGTGTGCTCGGCTGTCTGTCCATTGCGGTTGTGGCGCTGGACCGCGCCGCTCGGGTTGTCGCCGGCAATTCCGCGTTCGCCCATCTGCAAGTTCAAAATGGCGTTTCTCCGACAGCGGGCGGCGAGTTCATCGCCCTCCTGCGGCCCGAAGACCATGGGCTGTTTTATGCCGCGCTAGAAACGGCCGCAGGGAACACGCGGGCTGGTTTCGCGGCATTGAGCAGAGGGGCGTGCGGGCTGGACTTCTCCCTGACGCTGTGGCGCGATGCGTATTTTATTGTCGAGGTCGTTGCCCGCCAGGGCGCGTCGGCCCCGCCATCCGAAACCGAAAGCTACGCGCAGATCCCGCTCAGGTCGATTTTCGATTCCTCCGGTACCGGCCTGGCGCTGGTGTCGCTGGACGGTCGTTGGCTACGGGCCAATGGCGTCATTTGCACATTGCTTGGGTATAGCGAAGCGCAGTTGCAAACCACCACGTTCATGGCACTGACCCACCCCGAGGACCGTGAGGTCGGCAAGCAGTTGATCGACGAACTCAAGCGCGGTGCAAGGTCGGGCGCGACGTTGCATAAACGCTATATCCATCGCGACGGGCGGGTGGTGTGGGCGCGGTTGACCGTGGGAATGGTGCGGGACGATCAGGGGCAGCCGCTCTGCTTTGTGTCCCAACTGGAGGACATCACCGAGAACTGGCAGCTGCGCGAAACGCTGGTGGGCAGCGAACTCAAATTTCTCACCCTCGCGGAAAGTTCACCCAACATCATCGTTCGCTACAACCGCAACCTGTTGCGCACTTACGTCAACCCGGCCTTTTTGCGCTTGACCGGCATGTCTTATGACGAGTCGATAGGCGGGAGCCCCGACGAGGACGCGGGTGACTATATCAGCCAGCTGCGCCATGTCGTTGCGACGGGCGAAACCGCGCAATTCCTCGACAGTTGGACCTTCGCGGACAGTACCGAGTTGGTCAGTTGTGCGGTCAGCCTGACGGCCGAGCGCAGCCCGACAGGCGAGGTGATCGGCGTGTTGGCGCTGGCCCACGACATTACCGAGTTGTGCAAGCAACAGGTCCTGGAAGACGCGCGCTTGGGGATTTTCGAAAAAATGGCGACGGGCGCGCCCCTGGAGGAAACGCTCGGGCTCCTGGTGGACTATCTGCAATTGGCCTTGCCCCATCGGTCCTGCCGGGTGCAACTGGTAGCGCCGCTCGCCACTGGCGCGGTGATGAATACGGCGTCTGCCGTAGGCTGGTCCGAGCCGATCGTGGACAAACAAGGCCACGTCCTCGGCACTTTCGAGTTGTCCCAGGCGTCCGGCACCGGGCCGGATGAGAGCGACATCCTGCGCGTGCGCCAGACCTGTCATATTGCGGCGATCGCGATCGAACGCTGGCAGTCAGAGTCGTTGCTCCGCGAGCGCGAGCGTCGTTACCGTGACATTTTCGACCATACCCTGGACATGCTTTGCCTGCTGGAAATGACGGCGGTCGGTTGCCTGCGTTGTGTCGAGGTCAACCCGGCGTTGTTGCGCGCGCTGGGCAAACCGCATGCCGACGTTATCGGTGAGCCGCTGGAGTTGATCTTTGGTCGGTTGGGCGCGCAAAAAATCCAGGCGCTTTGTGAGCAATGCACAAGCGCCGGGCGGGTGGTTGAGTCGGATGAGGGCATGGTGCTTCGCAACGAAGTCCGTCAACTGCACTTTACGCTGGTGCCGGTGGCGGATTCAGGGCGTGTGGCGGCGCGGATATTGGTGATCAGCCGCGACATTACCCTGTTGATCAGGGCCCGGCAGAAAGAACTCGGACGCCAGCACGACATCAACGCACTGGTCGAAAACAGCCCGGACGCTATCGCTCGGTTGAGTGCTCATGGCGAAGTGCTCTACGTCAATGCACAGTTGCGAAGATGGGTGGGCGGGGCCTGGCCGGAACTGATGGGCATGCCCATGGACGCGGTGGCGCCGCTGAACCACCAGTCTCAGCTGTTTCGCGAATTGGTGGCCCAAGTGATTCAGGAAAATAAAGCGACGGAGCAGGAGTTTCTGCTCTCGGGGTTGAAGAGCGCACCCAAAGTGGTACTGATCCACTTTGTTCCAGAGGTCGACGGCCAGCGGGTCGTGAGTGTGCTGGCGGTGGGGCGCGATATTTCCAGATTGCGGGCTGCCGAGCGGCGCCTGGCCAACTCCAATGCACAATTGCGCGATCTGTCGACCCGTCGCGAAACGGCGCGGGAAGAGGAGCGCAAACTGATCGCCAGGGAGATCCATGATGAGCTGGGCCAGCACTTGACGGCACTGCGCATGGGGATATCACTGTTGAGGTTTCAATTCGGCGCCTCGACGCCCGAGCTGACCCCGCAGGTCGAGCGGCTGATGGTGCTGACCGACAAGACGATCCAGGTCGTGCGTGATGTCTCCACCAGCCTGCGACCGTCCGCGTTAAACCTGGGGCTGGTTTCCGGTCTTGAGTGGCTGACCACCGAGTTCGTCACCTTGACCCGGGTTCCCTGTGTGTTACACCTGCCGTCGATTCCCCTGATGCTCCCCGATACCCACGTCACCGCCGCGTTTCGCATCGTGCAGGAGTCGTTGACCAATATCGCGCGTTACGCCGAAGCGACACAGGTCAGCGTCACCCTGAGCCCGCAGGAAACCAACTGGCTGCTGGAGGTCCAGGATAATGGCAAGGGGTTTGACCCCGACGCCGTCACCCGGCAGACCCTGGGGTTGGCCGGGATGCGTGAGCGTGGCCTGATGTTGGGCGGCAAAGTGATTGTTTTCAGCCATCCCGGACAGGGCACAACAGTCCAGGCATTCATTCCGATGCACAAGGATACGTATTAATGATTCGCATGCTGATCGCCGATGACCACACCATCATGCGCGAAGGGCTCAAGCAGTTGTTCATGCTGGTCGCCGATGTCCAGGTGGTGGCCGAAGCCGAGAGTGGCACGCAAGTGATCGAGCTGTTGCGCCAGGTCGAGATCGACCTGCTGCTGCTCGATATGAACATGCCGGGTATCAGCGGCGAAATCCTGATCGCCCGCCTGCATACCCAGTACCCGGAGCTGCCGATCCTGGTGTTGAGCATGCATAACGAAATCCACATTGCGCAACGCGCACTGCGCGCTGGTGCGCTCGGCTACCTCACCAAGGACCGCGACCCCGAGACCCTGTTGGTTGCCATGCGACGAGTGGCCAGCGGCCAACGTTACCTGGACCCGGCGCTGGCAGAGCAGATTGCCCTGCAAAGCAGTGGCCTGAAGCAACAGACCTACGTTGAAAGCCTGTCCGATCGCGAGTTTCAGATTCTGCGCTTGCTGGCTCATGGCATGAGCGTCAACCAGATCGCCGAACAGTTGGTCATCAGCAACAAGACGGTCAGCACCCACAAGACCCGGCTCATGGAAAAGATGGGGTTCGGCTCTACGGCGGACATTGTGCGCTTCGCCATGACCTTGGGTATTTCGTGAGCAACCCCCTTGTGTAGGGATTTTCCTACCTTGGTTGCCGGTATCCCTACCCTGGAATAGGGATGGTCCGATGGCCGTGGTGCCATTATTGGGCCAGTATCCCTCTCAAGCAATCGAACTGCCGATCAACCGGCGACGAGATGCTTCGATTGGGAGACAGACCGTGAGCGAACAGACCACACCCCCCTCGGCTGCTTTGATAGTGTTTCCGGTCGCCTTGGCCGGTCTGCTCGGAGGCCTTGCGGTTGCCTACAGCAATGACTTCAGCGCATGGGCTGTGGCGGCAGGGGGCGCGTTGTTGGTGCTGTGCGTTGGCTTGGGCCTTTGGGCAAACAGATGCTTTCAGGCGCATTGCAACAGCCTGCAACGCCAGCTCGATCAGCCGCCCGAGGTCTCGGCGACATTGGCCGTCGATAACGGCCTGGCAGACGTGTGCCTCAGCGTGCTTCCCGTTTGGTCCAGGCAGATCGAAGCCGCGCGCGTGATCAGCGAAACGTCCATCCTCAAGCTCAGCGAACGCTTTGGCACGCTGTCATCGAACATCAGCCACAGCGTGGCCAGCAACGGCGGGCAAGATGCTTCCCAGCAATTGGTCGACTTGCTGGAAGTCGGCCAGCGCGACCTCAATTCCATCGTGCTGGCCCTGCGCTCCGCGCTCTCCAATAAAGAGAGCGAACTCAAAGAAGTCCTGCAGCTCTCCGGCTTCACCGAACAACTTCAGCAGATGGCCAAGTTTGTCGGTGACATCGCCAGTCAAACCAACCTGCTTGCCCTCAACGCCGCCATCGAGGCCGCGCGCGCCGGTGAAGCGGGGCGAGGTTTTGCGGTGGTCGCCGATGAAGTGCGCAAGCTGTCGAGTATGTCCGGCGAGACCGGGCGCAAGATCAGTGAAACCGTGAATACCGTCAACGCGGCCATTGCCCGCACGGTGCAAATGTCCCGCCACCACGCTGAACAAGACACCTTGACCCTTGCGGATTCGGAGCGTGTGGTCTCGCAGGTCATCGAACATTTTCGCGGTACCGCCCAGACCCTCGTGCGCAACAGCCATGACCTGCAACAGCAGAGCGCCAACGTCGCCGACGAGATTGCCCAGGTGCTGGTTGCCTTGCAGTTCCAGGACCGCGTCAGCCAGATGTTGACGCTGATTACCCGCGACCTGGACAAGCTCCAGCAGCAATTGGACGAGCGCCAGGCATCGAGCCTGAGCGGGCATACCCTCAGCCCGATGGTCAGTGATCGTTGGCTGCAAGAGCTTTCAACGGCCTACACCATGCCGGAGCAACACGCTATCCATGGCGGTAACACGCACGCCAAGTCCGATGACAGCGAAATCACCTTTTTCTAGAGGAGCTTTTCCGATGAGCAAAACCATTCTGATCGTCGACGACTCTGCCTCCATCCGGCAGGTGGTCAGCATCACTCTCAAAGGCGCGGGTTATGACGTGATCGAAGGCTGTGATGGCAAAGATGCGCTGAGCAAACTGGACGGACGCAAAATCCACCTGATTGTCAGTGACGTGAACATGCCCAACATGGACGGCTTCAGCTTCGTCAAGGCGGCCAAGCTATTGCCGGCCTACAAGTTCACGCCGGTCATCATGCTGACCACCGAGGCCAGTGATGCGATGAAGCAGCAAGGCCAGGCCTCCGGTGCCAAGGCGTGGATGGTCAAGCCCTTTCAGCCAGCGCAAATGCTCACTGCCGTCTCCAAGTTGATCCTGCCATAGCAATGACCAGCGACCGCTGGCCAGGAGGTTTCCATGAAAAGCACCGTACCGATGCTACGTCGAATCCAGGTCATGGAAGGCCCCCTGACGATCTACACCGCCACTGAACAAAAAGACCTGTTGTTGTCGTTGTTTCCGCTGGCGCATGAGGTTGAGTTGGACTTGTCCAATGTCGACGAACTGGACAGCGCCGGTCTGCAATTGTTGATCCTCATCAAACGCGAGTCGCTCAAGGACGGAACACAGCTGTTGCTGAGCAACCCGAGCGCGACCGTAATCGAAGCAATACGGCTCAGCGGTCTTGACGACTACTTCGCCAATCCGCTTTTCGCCCAGTCGCTTGGAGCATGATCGTATGGCCCAGCCCATGAACATGGATGACGTGCTGCAGACTTTCATTGCCGAGAGTCGCGAGCTCCTGCTGCAAATGGAAGACGCACTGCTGCAGATCGAGAGGTCGCCGCAGGACCTGGACACCATCAACGGCTTGTTCCGCGTGGCCCACACCATCAAAGGCTCGGCCGGCTTGTTTGGCTTGATGCCCATCGTTGAGTTCACCCATGTCGCCGAAAGCGTCCTGGACCGGGTCCGCAGCCTGGAAGTGCGCGTCGACGAGGCATTGAGTGCGTTGTTTCTCGATGCCCGTGACCATATCGGCCAGTTGATCGACCTGCTGGCCGAGGATGGCAACCTTGACCGATTGGACGAACCGCTGCGGGTCCAGGGCCAATGCCTGGGCGAGCGGCTCGCGCAGTACCTGGAAGGCTCGGTGCCGAGCGCTTCGCCCGCTCCAGCCACGCTGCCGGCGGACGAGCCGGGCGCAAGTCCCGGCCACTGGCACTTGTCCCTGCGCTTTGGTCCGGATGTATTGCGCAACGGCATGGACCCGCTGGCGTTCCTGCGTTACCTGAGCACGTTGGGGCAGTTGCTGCATACCGTCACACTGTGCGAGGGGTTGCCGCCGTTTGCGTCGATGGACCCGGAAACCAACTACCTGGGCTTTGAACTCGCGCTGCTCAGCGATGCCTCGCGGGAGGTCATCGACGGGGCCTTTGATTTTGTGCGCGATGACGCGCTCGTCCAGATCCTTGCACCGCAAGCCTCTGTCCAAGCCTGTCGCGCGCATCTCGACGGATTGCCGGAAGACAATGCCGTGCTGCTTGAGCTGCTGGTGCGTTGCGGCACATTGACGGAGTCCCAGGCCCTGCTCGTCACCCAGGAGGGTGAGCAAGCTCCGGTCGAGATGCGCGGCGAGCTGGACGCACCACCCGATTCAGTCGCGCCGTTGATCAAGGCCGGCAAGGGCGCGGCGAGCAACGAAGGCAACCTGATCCGCGTCGATGCCGCCAAGCTGGACCAACTGATCAACCTGGTTGGCGAGCTGATCATCGCCGGAGCCGGAGCCAACCTGGTGGCAGTGCGTAGCGGGATTGGCGAGATGATCGAAGCCACCAGCCTGTTATCGCGCTTGGTGGAAGAGGTGCGTGACTCGGCACTGACCCTGCGCATGGTGCAGATCGGCGCGACATTCACGCGCTTCCAGCGGGTGGTGCGCGACGTCTCCAAGGAACTGGGCAAGGACATCGTGCTGCAGATCGGCGGTGGCGAGACCGAGTTGGACAAGACCGTCGTCGAACGTATCGGCGACCCGTTGACGCACTTGGTGCGCAACGCGATGGACCATGGCATCGAGGCCGTGTCGACGCGCCTTCAACGGGGCAAGCCGGCCCAGGGCACGGTACGCCTGAATGCCTACCACGAGTCCGGCAGTATCGTGATCGAAGTGTCGGACGACGGCGGTGGCCTGGCCAAGGACAAAATCCTGGCCAAGGCCCGCGAGCGTGGCCTGGTGGGGGACGGCCAGCTACCGGCGGATAAAGACATCCTGAACTTGATTTTCGAGCCGGGCTTCTCCACCGCCGACCAGGTCAGCAACCTGTCCGGCCGCGGGGTGGGCATGGATGTGGTCAAGCGCAATATCACCGCGTTGCGCGGCAGCGTGAGCCTCGAGAGCGAAGAAGGGCAGGGCACAACGGTACGGATTCGTCTGCCGCTGACCCTGGCAATCATCGACGGCTTTCTGATCGGGGTGGGCAAGGCCTCTTATGTCATCCCGCTGAACATGGTGGAGGAGTGCATCGAGCTGGCGCCTGGACAGGGCGCAGACACCGGCTACCTGGACCTGCGTGGAGATGTGCTGCCGATCCTGCGCCTGCGGGACATGTTCGATGTGCAAGAACCTCGAGGCAGTCGAGAAAACGTGGTCGTCGTGCAATACGCCGGCCTGCGTGCTGGCTTGGTGGTCGATCGCTTGCAGGGGGAGTTTCAAACCGTGATCAAGCCATTGGGCAAAGTGTTTGGTGAGGCCCATGGGCTCGGCGGGTTCACCATCCTTGGCAGTGGAGCCGTCGCCCTGATTCTGGATATACCCAATTTGTTAGGACACGTTGCCAAGGACGCCACCCACCGTTCGATCCCAAGTCCGTTATCGACTTAATGAGCGTCATCAGGAGTTCCTCGCCATGACCGTTATCAGAAATATCATGCTGTTGGTTTTCACCGCAGCGCTCGGCGTTGTCGTGTTGGGTGGTACCAGCCTTTACCTGGCTGGTGAAATCAATACGAGCGCCAGTTATGCCAACACCAATACCGTGCCCAGCTTGCTGGAAATCGACCGTGCGGCGGCTGCGTTCACCGACCTTCACGCCCTGGAATGGCAACGTCTGAACGATTCCGAAAAAAACTTCGTGTCCAGCTATGCACAGAACGTGGCACAGAACTTCAGTGTGATTGGCAAAGCCCTGGATCACTATGAGGCCGCGTTGGTCTCCGACGACCATGACGCAGCACTGTTGAAGCAGTTACGTGGCCGCTTGGCTGAATTCGCCACCCTGCAGGCGCATTTCGACAAGTTCATCGACGACGGTGATCAAGCCTCGGCCCGCGCATTGATCGAGGCGAGCCAGCCATTGCAGAGCGCGGTGCTGACGACGATCGGTGAGCTGCGCGAATACAACCTGGAACTGGGGCGCAAGGGCCAATTGGTTGCCACCGCCACTGAGAAGAATGCCCGCTCCCTCATCCTGCTGGTCAGCGCGCTGACATTTTTAGCCACCGCGTTGGTGGGCGCACTTCTGGGACGCAACCTGATGCGCCAGCTCGGCGGCGAACCGGTGGCCGTGCGCGCTTTCGCCGCTCGCTTGTCAGCGGGGGAGCTGGATGCCAAAGCCACGCTCAAGCCCGGTGACACCACGAGCTTGATGGCGTCCATGCAACAACTGGGCGCGAGCCTGCATGGGCTGGTCGCGGAGATAAACCGCATGTCCAGTGAACACGACAAGGGCGACATCGATGCACAGATCGATGCTGGCCGCTTTCATGGCAGTTACCGCTCCATGGCCCAGGGCATCAACGAGATGGTCAACGGCCATATCAGCGTGAAGAAAAAAGCCATGGCCTGTATCCGCGCGTTCGGCGAAGGCAATCTGTCGGCACCGCTTGAGCAATTTCCCGGCAAAAAAGCCTTTATCAACGAGAACATCGAGCAACTGCGGGCCAATATCCTGGCGCTCGTCGAAGACACCAGCCAGATCAGCGACAGCGCGCTGATCGGCAAACTCGATACCCGGCCTGACGCCGCTCGGCATCAAGGTGATTTCCGCCGCATCATCCTGGGGATCAACGGTTCGCTGGATGCGATCATCGTGCCGATTACTGAAGCCATGGATGTCTTGTCGGCGATGTCCAATGGCGACCTGACCCGGACCATCAACGGCGACTATCAAGGCAAGTTCCTGGAACTGAAAAACTCGGTCAACGGCACCGTGGAAAAACTCTCGGAAATCATCGGCGAAGTGCGCGGCTCAGCCGATTCGCTGTCCAGTGCTTCCGAGGAGATCTCCGCCACTGCGCAAAGCATGGCGCAGTCGGCGTCCGAACAGGCCGCGTCGGTGGAGCAGACCTCGGCATCGATGGAGCAGATGTCGGCGTCCATTGCTCAAAATACCGAAAATGCCAAGGTGACCGACGGCATGGCGGGTAAAGCCAACAAGGAGGCCTCGGAAGGCGGTCGCGCCGTGAAGGACACGGTGGCGGCGATGAAGACCATCGCTGAGAAAATCGGCATCGTCGACTCCATCGCTTACCAGACCAACCTGTTGGCGCTCAACGCGGCGATCGAAGCGGCGCGTGCCGGCGAGCACGGCAAAGGCTTCGCGGTGGTGGCGGCCGAAGTGCGCAAACTGGCCGAGCGCAGCCAGATCGCGGCGCAGGAAATCAGTGAAGTGGCCAAGAACAGCGTGGCCTTGGCGGAACGGGCGGGCAACCTGCTTGACGAGATTGTGCCCTCGATCGCCAAGACCTCTGACCTAGTGCAGGAAATCGCGGCCGCCTCGGAAGAACAATCCATCGGCTCCGAGCAAATCAACAGCGCGATGTCGCAGATGAGCCAATTGACCCAGCAAAACGCTTCGGCCTCCGAAGAGCTGGCGGCGACGGCCGAGGAAATGAGCGGCCAGGCCGAGCAGTTGCAGGAACTCATGGGCTTTTTCAGCGTACAGAGCAAGCGCGCCGGGCGGACCGCCTCGATGCCCGTGATCAATCGCGCGGCATCCACGTTCGACCAGGATAGCCGTGCGGTGGAGAGCGGTTTCGTCCGCTTCGGGAGCTGACCCATGAGCGCCACAGCCGTTATGCCGAACACTTTGGAGTCAGCGCCGCAGGTCGATGAGCCCTTGCAGTACCTGACCTTCTTGGCTGACCAGCAGATGTATGCGGTCAATACACTGAACGTTCGCGAAATCATCGAATACAACCAGGTGACCACGGTGCCGATGATGCCGACATTCCTGCGCGGGGTGATCAACCTGCGCGGTTCAGTGGTGCCGTTAGTGGACCTCAAGGCGCGGTTTGGCAAGGGTGTGACGGTGCTGGGCAGCCGAACGTGCATCGTCATTCTTGAAGCGGCGAAGGAGGGCGAGTCCCAGGTGCTGGGGGTGGTGGTGGACTCGGTCAGCGAAGTGATCGAGATCCTCGATATCGATATCAAGCCCGCGCCGGCCTTTGGTAACCCTATCCGTACCGACTTCATCCGGGGGATGACCAAGGTGCGAGGTGCTTTTGTCACGCTGCTGCAAATCGAGCAGGTGTTGTGTGTCGATGAGATGGCCGGCTTGATGCGAGCTTGACGTATACGACCGCGCCTCCCGGCGCGGCCGCAAAGTAATCGATGCGAGGTGAGTCATGGCGTTATCCATCGCAAGTCCAGGTAAAGCCACGGTCTCGAGCCCTAGCCAATACCTCACCTTCGAGTTGGGGGATGAGATGTTCGCCGTCGGCACGCTCAACGTGCGAGAGATCATCGAATACGGACCGATCACCAGCGTGCCGTTGTTGCCGCCCAGCATCCGCGGCGTGATCAATCTGCGCGGCGCGGCGGTTCCGGTGCTGGACCTGGGCGTGCGCTTTCGCGGCGAGCGCACGGTGCAGACCTCGAGGACCTGCTTTGTGATCCTTGAGGTACAGGCCAATGCCGGGGGCAAGCCGGTGGGCATCATTGTGGATGCGGTCAGCGAGGTCCTTGAAATCGCCGATCAGGATATCGAACCGTCCTTGAATTTCGGGACCGATGTCAGAGCGGACTTCCTGTTGGGCATCGGCAAATTGGAGAGCGGTTTTGTGTTGTTGCTGGATATCGGTCGCGTGTTGTCCCTGGAACAGGTCGATGTGCTGGCAACCCTTGATCCCTTGCTGCCTTCAACTGCCTGATTGTTTTTTGGGAGTGTCCTCATGAACGTGATTCTCTCCGATGCGGAGTTCCTGCAGTTTCGCACTCTCATTCATCAAATCGCCGGCATCAGCCTGTCGGATGCCAAAAAACAGTTGGTGAGCGCTCGGCTCGCCAAGCGCCTGCAAGTGTTCAAGCTCAATACCTACGGCGCGTACTACAAAGTGCTGATGAAGGACGCGACGGAACTACAAGTGGCGGTCGATATGCTGACCACCAACGAAACCTACTTCTTCCGCGAGCCCAAGCATTTTGATTTCCTGCGCGATGTCGCACTGCCCGAACTGCGTGGCAGCGGGCCTTTGCGTGTATGGAGCGGCGCCTGCTCGAGCGGTGAAGAGCCCTACACCCTGGCCATGGTCCTGGCGGACAGCCTCGGCGGCCGGCCCTGGGAAATCGTCGCATCGGATATCAGCAGCCGGGTACTGGAAACGGCCCGCCAGGGGCGCTACCCCCTCGAAGGCACGCGCGGCATTCCCCAAGCGTTGCTCAACAAATATTGCCTCAAGGGCGTCGGCGCCAACCACGGTTGCTTCATGGTCGAACCGGCGCTGGCGTCGAGGATCGATTTCCAGGCTATCAACTTGAACAATCCGCTGCCGAAACTGGGAATGTTTGACGTGATCTTCCTGCGCAACGTGATGATCTATTTTGACAGCGAGACCAAAGTGCAAGTGGTCAAGCGCCTGGTCAGCCACCTCAAGCCCGGCGGCTATTTCCTGGTCAGCCATTCGGAAAGTCTCAATGGCGTGACCGATGAACTGCGACTGGTCAAGCCTTCGATCTATCGGAGGCCGCATGCCTGACACCCCACCGTCCCGCGAGGTGTACCTGAATCCCGGCGAGTGGTTTTTCGGTTCAGGCGCCATTCGGCTGCGCACCGTGCTGGGCTCATGCGTTGCATTGGTGGTCTGGCATCCGCGGCGCTTGTTGGGCGGCATGTGCCACTACCTGTTGCCGCGGCGCGCAGTGAAGAGATCGGCTGCACTGGATGGTCGCTACGGCGATGAGGCGCTCCTATTGCTGCTCGGCCGAATGCACGCGATCAAGGTGCCGCCGACGGAGTTCAGAATCAGCGTGTATGGCGGCGGGGATATGTTTCCGGGGCTGGCGCGTTCGGACAATCACTACGTTGGCCAGCGCAATGTCGAGCAAGCCAGGCACCTGCTCGATTCGCATCATTTGCGGTGTCACAACTTTCATGTGGAAGGCGTGGGTTATCGAACCGTGGTGTTCGATCTGGCCAATGGCAACATCGAACTCAACTACCTGGCCCTGCATTGGCCACTCAGCAGCCCTCATGGAGAGCGTGCGATATGAGCCTTATCAAAGTACTGATCATTGACGACTCCGCGGTGGTTCGCCAGGTGCTGACGGCGACCCTTGGGCAAGACCCGGCCATTGAAGTGATCGGCGCGGCGGCGGACCCGGTGTTCGCCATGGACAAGATGAACAAGCAATGGCCGGACGTCATCGTGCTGGACGTCGAGATGCCGCGGATGGATGGCATTACGTTCCTCAAGAAACTGATGGCCGAACATCCGACGCCAGTGGTCATCTGCTCCACGCTGACCGAGAAGGGCGCGGCCACCACCATGCAAGCGCTGGCAGCCGGTGCGGTGAGTATCGTGACCAAGCCGCAACTCAATTTGCGTCAGTTCCTGACCGACAGTTCCGATGAATTGGCCGGTGCCGTCAAGGCCGCAGCCCGGGCCAACATGAAACGCATGGTGCCGTCCAGCGAGCGAGCCCCGGTCAAGCTGACTGCCGACGTCATACTGCCGGCGAGCACGCAGGCCATGGCGCGCACCACCGAAAACATCGTCGCCATTGGTACGTCCACCGGCGGCACGCAAGCCCTGGAGCTGGTGCTGACTGCCTTGCCCAGGGTGTGCCCGGGAATCGTGATCGTGCAGCACATGCCGGAACACTTCACCGCGGCATTTGCCGAGCGGCTCAACCGCCTGTGCGAGATCGAAGTCAGGGAGGCGAAAAATGGCGATCGCGTCATTCCCGGTTGTGCGTTGATTGCTCCCGGCGGCAGGCACATGTTGCTCAAGCGCAGCGGCGCCCAATACCTGGTTGAAATCGTTGATGGGCCCCCTGTCAGCCGGCACCGCCCTTCGGTGGACGTGCTGTTTCGTTCGGTCGCCCGCAGCGCAGGCGGCAACGCGCTGGGCATCATCATGACGGGCATGGGGGACGATGGCGCTCGCGGGTTGAAGGAGATGCACGACAACGGCGCGCTGACGCTGGGCCAGAATGAAGAGTCGTGCGTGGTGTACGGCATGCCTAAGGAGGCCTTCAAGCTCGGTGCGGTGGAGCGCGAGTTGCCGCTCGAACAAATTCCAGCCGCGATTCTGCAGTCCATGCACCTGCGCCGCTGACGGTTGATGCTGGTGAACCGAGGTTTTTTGCGCGCCTGGGTCGGGTTGGGCGGCGAGGGGGTTGGCTGCGCCGAAACGGCTTGGGAAGGTGATGAGTTCCGTATCTCAGCAGATGCTCTTCCTACCTGAGCGCTGGAAACTTTCAGCGCGATCAGGAACCGACTCCCACAGTTCTGCCACACAGGATAAGCCTGCTTCCGCTGGTTTGCTTGACGATTTGTCGATCGTCGGGGCGCCTGGAGCGCTGAGGCAAGGCGTCTGATCAAACCGAACTGGAGAACTAAATGTCGGCATCAGTATTCATGCAGTCTGTCGCTCACTCCTCTGATGACAAGTCTTTCAGAGACCCCATGTCCATTGCCGAGCGGTCTATGAGCTCATCGGCCAGCCAGAGCCTGTTCTGGGATTCGTATCACTTTGGCTCAGCATTCGGCAGCACGTCGTCGCGCCCGTACTTCGGCCACGGTCATTATCACTCGGGGCCGCCGCAACGTCCGCTGCCCGATAATGTGCGCCCGAACCCCGGCCCACCGCCGCGCCCAACCCCCGAGCGGCCGGACCCGCATTACTCCAAGCAAAGCAATCAGCAACTGGCCCAGGCGCTGCTGAGCAATTACGGCGCGTTCAGGGAAGGGCATTTTTCGCGGCAAGTCACCCTCGAAAGCCTGAAGAAAATGGCCGAGCGACCGTTGACCGGCAACCCGCAGATGGACGCCAATATCCGCCTGGCCAAGGAACTGCTGCGGCGTCCCGAGCTGGTACGCGCGCTCGATCGAAACATGAGCACCGGTGCTTCGGATGGCCGCTTGTCCAGGGACGATATTATGAGCGTCATCGGTTCCGATAACCCCTTTAAACTCAAAGACGACAAACAACTGATCAAGGAAATGCTCGGCCATTTCCAACAGTTGAAGGGCAACGGTCGGGGCGACAGCATCAAGCTCGACAAGCTCAAAGAGTTTGCGGCGCAAGCGTTGACGGGCAATCCCTTCACTGACCATCTCATCCAATTGGCCAAGGAAGTCATGGCCCGTTCGATTCTGCAGGGGCGGATGGACAATGTTGACGAGTGGCAGCGCGACGGCAAGATTTCGCGACGCGAACTGCTGAAACTGCTGCGTTAACTCTGGCATAGCCGAATGCCGCGTCACTCGCGGCATAGGTTGGTAAGCGTAGTGAGCAGGAAGCACCACTTCAGTCAGGGAGGAAGGGTTTTACCACGAAGAGATTGCCATCGGCCGTTGAATGGCTGCCGGTGTCTTCACCTACCGAATCAGGTCTGGACTATGAATTCGACATCCTTTGAATCTCAGCCCTCCCAGTACACGGTTGCGAGCCTGGCGATGCCTGCACGGGAAGCAGGCCTCCCAAGCACATCCCGTTCGCAGGCACTCAACCTCATGTCTTCGCCGAAGTTCAGCTTCAGGGCGCCCACCGCCGAAGACTTCGATAAAGGTTCTCGAACATTCACGGAGGAACCGTTGTCCAGCCCTGTGTTTTCCACGCTCGCCGGGTTATGGCACAAGTTGTCTTGCCGTCTGGCCAATGACACCGAGCGGCATCTGGGCTAACCACTGAACCGTTCTGCCAGGCACAGCGCTGCGGACGGGAAACGATAAGGCAGGGAAGAAACGATCAGGCGTACATGAGCTACTTGAAGGATTCAGGCCGCTCATGTCCTTTGCTCATACCCGCAGTATTTTGCCGCTGACCGCCACCGCTGCGAGCAATCCCCCGATCAACAGGAAGGCAGTCGCCAGGCTGCTGCCATGGGCAATGAAACCGATCACCGCGGGCCCCGCGAGAATGCCGGCATAGCCGAGGGTGGTGATGGCCGGCACGGCGATGTGTTCCGGCATGACGGTCTGCTTGCCGACAGCGGTGTAGAGCACCGGGACGATATTTGAGCATCCGGCGCCGACCAGCGCATAGCCCAGCAGGGACATGGCCCAGGCCGGTGACAGGGTCGCGAGGAAGATCCCGGCCGCCGCCAACGCCCCGCCGGTGACGATCACCCGGGCAGCCCCCAGTCGACGGACAATCCGGTCGCCGGTCAGGCGCCCGGCGGTCATGGTCAGGGCAAAGGCCGCATAACCCAGGCCGGCGTAGGCTTCATCCAGGCCGCGTTCGGCGCTGAGGAACACTGCGCTCCAGTCGAGCACGGCGCCTTCGGCCAAAAACACGATGAAACACAAGCCGCCGATAAACAGCACCACGCCGTGGGGAATGGCAAACGGCGGCCCGGCGCTTTCACTGCCGTAGGGCAACCAGTGGGGGGCGGCCTTGAACAGCGCCAGCGCCATGATGACGATCACCACCAGGGTCGCCTGTAGCGGCGAAAACCCCAGCCCCAGCAACCCGGAAACCCCCGCTGCGCCGACGATGCCGCCCAGGCTGAACAACCCATGGAAGCCCGACATCATGGTTTTGCCGCTGGCGCGCTCGACGATCACCGCTTGCAGGTTGACCGTGGAGTCGACCGTACCCAGGCCCGCGCCGAACAGGAACAGACCGGCCATCAGCAACGGGATCGAACTGACCGTGGCGAGCATGGGCAACGCCAGGCAGATCAGGACCGTCCCGGCGCTCAGTACGCGCCGGCAACCATAGCGCGAGGCCAGTGCGCCGGCCACCGGCATGGCGATGATCGAACCGCCCCCCAGACACAGCAGCAACAGGCCCAGGGTGCCCTCGTTGAGTTCGGCGCGGGCCTTGGCATACGGCACCAACGGCGCCCAGGCGGCGATGCCGAAGCCGGCGATGAAGAAGGCGATGCGCGTCGACATTTGCTCCAGCCGCCCGGGAACCACGGGCGCTGGGGTGGGGATGGCAGTCATGGAGAATCCTTGGTTTTGCGTTCAACGAACGATGTCCGGCGCGACATCCTTACACATCAAGCCTGATCGAGCGAGCCAGGTTCACGCGGCGTTCGCGCTGGCGGCGGGTTTTATTTTCGCCAGCACGGAACGCTCTGGACACTGGCTGCCACCTAGAGGACATCGACGTGTAGGAGGTGGTCTGGAAGGTGCGTAATCCCCGTGAGAATTGCTGAACCCCAGGCTTCCTGCGGCGGATGACGCACCTTCCAGACCACTTCCCACGCGCCGACCGTTCTGTAATACGCTGCTGCTTCTGTGTGCAGACGATTGGACGGACGAAGCGATGAAGGACTTTCAGCCTGGCGACCCCACGACCCGGTTCTACGATGCCCGCGGCAATATCTATGGGGTGGTCAGCCCGGCCTGTTTGCGTCGCCACGGGGTCGAGGTGCCTGACACTGCGGCCCTCGCGGCGAGCCGGCGCGACGCTTGGGCACTGCCGGCCATTGCCGCCGAATGTGGCTGGGGGCCTTCGCCGCGTCCGGCCGGCGCCAAGGCGCACCGTTGTGATGGGTTGTTGGTAGGGCCGTTCCAGGCGGCGCCGCCGTTCGACCTGTTGATCGTCAATACTGACGGCTCCCTTGCGGAGCGCAGTGGCAATGGACTGACCATCTTCGCCCAGGCGCTGAGCGATCAGGGCTTGATGACGCAGGGCTGCGAGCTGCGGGTGCATCACGATAAACAGGATGCGAAGTCGCCGCTGGCCACCTATGTCGAACCGGCACTGCACGAGCAGGTGCGTGGGTTCTGGCTGGCGTTGGGGCAGCCGGCGTTCGGCCCGCTGGCGGTCGGCGCGGACCTGCCCGGCGCCGAAGAGGGGGCGTTCAGCCATGTGCCCGCGCTGGCGGCGATCAACCCGGCATGGACGCGCAGCCAGTTTGTGCGGGTGGGCAACCCCCATTGCGTGACGTTGGTGTACCAGGCCGCTGCGCTGCCGGACAATCTGCCGATGCACCAGAGCGCACTGTTCGAGCCCTTGCAGGCGATTGCATTTGCGCCACCTGCCGGGCGTGGCCAGCCCTGTGTGGCCGGGGTCAACTTGCAATGGGCTGCCCAGGCGTCCGGCAATCGAGTGCTTGCGCGGGTGTTCGAGCGGGGAGAGGGGCCGACGGCGTCCTCCGGGACCAGCGCCTGTGCCGTGGCGTGCGCCGCGTGGCGCGCCGGTTGGGTCGCGGGCGGGGAGGTCGCGGTGGTGATGCCGGGCGGTACGGTGCCGGTTCGGTTGCAGATTCAGGATGCGACAGTGCTGAGCGTCAGCCTGTTCGGGGCTGCGCGGCCGCAGCTCGATGCGGGGCCGCGCGGCTGATCGCGTCGAGTCGTATTAGCGGCTGTCCATCGAACCCCGCGTGCTACAAAAACGTCACCTGCGCCGGCTGGCGCTTCATCAACACCTTGCCGTTGCGGATCGAGTACAGCGCCAGGCCCTGGCTGCGAATCACCTCATAGTCGCTGTCGGCCGAGAGGATCAACAGGTTGGCCGGCCGGCCGGGTTCCAACCCATAGCGATCGCCGAGGGCCATGGCCTTGGCGCTGTTGTCCGTGACCAGGTCCAGGGCGTTTTGCAGGTTGCGGTAGCCGAGCATGTGGCAGATGTGCAACCCGGCTTCGAGCACCCGCAGGATGTTGCCGTTGCCCAGGGGGTACCAGGGATCGACGATGGAGTCCTGACCGAAGCACACGTTCATGCCGGCTTCCAGCAGTTCGTTGACGCGGGTGACGCCGCGCCGTTTCGGGAAACTGTCGAAGCGCCCTTGCAGGTGAATGCTTTCGGTGGGGCAGGAGACGAAGCTGATACCGGAATGCCCGAGCAGGCGGAACAGTTTGGCGCAGTAGGCGTTGTCGTAGGAACCCATGGCCGTGGTGTGGCTGGCGGTGACGCGGGCGCCCATGTCGCGGCTGCGCGCTTCTTCGGCGAGCACTTCGAGGAAACGCGAGTGCGGGTCGTCGGTTTCGTCGCAATGCACGTCGACCAGGCAGCCGCTGCGTTCGGCCAGGTCCATCAGGAACTTCACCGAACTCACGCCCTGGTCGCGGGTGTATTCAAAGTGGGGGATGCCGCCGATCACGTCGGCGCCCAGGCGGACGGCTTCTTCCATCAGCTCGCGGCCATTGCGGTACGACTCGATGCCCTCCTGGGGAAAGGCGACGATTTGCAGGTCGATCAGGTGCGCAGTGTCCTCGCGCACTTCGAGCATGGCTTTGAGCGCGGTGAGGTCCGGGTCGGTGACGTCGACGTGGGTACGCACATGCTGGATACCGTGGGCGGCGAGGGCCTGGATGGTTTTCCTGGCGCGGGCCTTGGTGTCTTCGTGGGTGATGGTGGCTTTGCGTTCGCCCCAGCACTCGATCCCTTCGAACAGGGTGCCGCTCATGTTCCAGCGCGGCTCGCCGGCGGTGAGGGTGGCGTCGAGGTGGATGTGCGGTTCGACGAAGGGCGGTATCACCAGGTTGCCGGCCGCGTCGAGGTCGTCGGGCCCCGCCGTGGGGGCTGTGGTTTGCGGCGTGATGCTGGCGATCCGGCCGTGTTCCAGGTGCAGATCATGCAGGCCTTCACGGTTGCGCAGGCGGGCGTTGATGATGTGCATGGGCAAGTTCCTCTTGGCTAAAAACAATCAGGCAGACAGCCGCCAGATCATCAGCGCGATGCCGATGTCCAGGCGGTCATACGAATTATCCAGCCTCAGCCCGCACAGGGCTTCGATGCGCTGGACGCGGTGCGTCAGGGTATTGCGGTGGACGGCCAGGCGCTGCGCGGCGGCCACCAGGTTACCATTCTCGTGGAACCAGGCTTCGAGGGTCGGCAGCAGGCTTGGGCCATGGTGCAGGTCGTGGCGCAGCAACGGGCCCAGGCGGTCATTGAGAAACTGGTCGAGCAGCGCACGATCGCGCACGCCGCTGAGCAGCTTCAATACGCCCAGTTCGTCATACACGCAGAGCCCGGCGCGTTCGCTGAAGCGCCGCGCGGCGGCCAATGCCTGGCGCGCTTCATCCTGCGCCTGGGCCAGGCGCGCCGGCGGGTGGGCGGCGGCGCTCAGGCCGATGAACAGTTTCAGCGGCGCCAGGCGCAGGTTCAGCGGCTTCAACCAATTGGCCAGTTGCTCCCGGTTAGCCAGCGCCGCGACGGCATCGGCGGCCGGCAGCAGCAACGTCCATTGGCCGGCGCGCCCGAGTACCGGCACCGCGGCCGACAACTGCCGCAAGCGCCGGGTAATGCTGTCGTGTTGCCGCGCCAACTGCGCTTCCATCTGCGCGGCCTCGCCCTGGGCAAATAACGCGTCGCTGCCCTCCAACTGCAACTGCACGATTTGCCAATGTCCGGCCAGGGGCATGCCCAACTGGGCGGCGCGGTGCAACAGCAGATCCAACGATTGATAGTCACCGGCCAGCAACCGCTCCAGCACATCGTGCCGCGAGCGGCCCAATTGCTCGGACTGGATCAACGCTGAACCGATCGCCTGGGTCACCAGCACCATTTTCAGTGAGTAAGGCTGTTCGATCAGCGGCATGTCGGCGGCTTCGGCGGCGTCCAGCAAGCGCTGGGGAATCGCCTGGATATAGGCCGGCCCGGTGAGAATCACCAACCCGGCCACCTGACGCAGGCAGGCTTCCTCCAGCAGTTGCAGCAAATTCGCTTCGTCCCGTGGGTGATTGATACCGGTGACGAACACCAGTTCGCCACCCAGCACCCACTCGGCGATGCCGCTGTTCTCTGCGACATACGGCCAGCGAACGGCATTCTCCAGGCCCGCCGCCCCGGCGCGCAGGCACAGGGAATCCAGCCCCGGCAGGGCGAGCACATCGGCGATGGTCAGGCTCATGCCTGTGCGTCAGCCAACGGTGCCCGCACGCGCAGTACGGCGCTGAGTAGCATGTAGGTCAGCGAGGCGGCGACGATCCCCACCAACGGCGCCACCCAGGGCGAATTGAACGCCAGTACGGTGCCCACGGCGTAGGCGGTCAGCCCCGGCCAGTTGAACGCCGGCAGGCGCGCATCGGCCAGGCGCGGGTAGCGGCCGCGGTAGCGATAGAAAAAGTCCGCCATGATCACCCCGCCAATCGGTGGAATCACCGTGCCCAGCAGGATCAGGTACGGCACCAGCATGTCGTACATGCCGAGCAGCGCCAGCAGCGTGCCGATCACCGCACCTGCCAGGGTCACCGTCTTGCGGCGGCGGGTGCGCAGCAGGTTGCAACCGGCCACGGCGAAGTTGTAGATGGTGTTGTCCTGGGTGCTCCAGATATTGAGCAGCAACATCGCCATCGCGGCCGTGGCAAAGCCTTGCAGCAGCAACACCTCCACCACGTCGGGCTGTTGATAGACGATGGCGCCATAAGCCCCGATCAGCACCATCAAGCCATTGCCGACAAAAAAACCGATCAGGCTGGCGAGCACCGCGACCTTGGCCGAGCGCGAAAAGCGCGTCCAGTTGGTGGCCTGGGTCGCGCCGCTGACAAAGGTGCCGAACACCAGGGTGATCGCCGTCGACACGTCCAGTTCCGACGTCGGCACCACCGCCAGCAACCCTTGCAGCCCGCCGACTTTCACCGTGGCGACCCACATCGACAGGCACAACAGAATGCCCATGGCCGGCACCGCGATGTAGGACAGAATCTCCAACCCGCGATAGCCCACGTAGGCCGTGGCGCAGAACAGCAGGCCAAACAGCACCATCAGCACCAGCACGTTGCCCTGGCTCAGCTCGAAATATTTGCCCAGCACCACGGCGGCGGTGGCGGTGCCCCAGGCGTACCAGCCGATCTGGGTGAAACCGAGGATCAAATCACTGAGCTTGCTGCCGACTTCGCCAAAACAGAAGCGCCCCATCAGCACCGAGTTCAGGCCGCTCTTGAACGCGATGTAACCCAAGCCTGCGGCATAAATGCCCAACAGCAGGTTACCCAAGGCCACGACGCCGAGCATGTCGACGAAACTGAACGCCACGCCCAGCTTGCCGCCGGCAAACATGGTCGCGGTGAAAAAGGTGAAGCCCAGCAGCACCATGGCGGTGGACGCCAGGCCCTTGCGTGCGTGCATCGGGACTTCGCTGAGGGGGTAATCGTTGCCCGGTTCTTGCTGCGTCATGTGCCTTGCTCCCTGAATGAGTGACGCAGGCCTATTGCACCGCGCGTGCCAATTGAGCAGCAGTGACGGGCGCACGGTGGGTGTTGTGCAGTATGCACAGGATTTATCGCCAGACAGGCGCGGAACGCGGGCGGGAGTGGTCGCGGTGCCCAATCGGGCACGAAAGCGGTGCAGCGGTGATACAAATTGGATCAGTCGAACAGCGTCAGCGTGGTTTCGCCGCGATGAAACGCAAAGGCCGCCTCGAGATCGCTTTCGATGGTGCGCCCACGGGACAGCGGCGGCAGGTCGTCGAGGGCGAAAAAGCCCACCTCGGTGGTTTCGAACCCGGCCGTCGGCGCCAGTTGGTCGACCCGTTCACACAGGAAATACAGCTTGTAGAAGTCCCGCACATCCGGGCGATACAAGCCCTTGGCCTTGTGCGTGACGCTGTAGAGCGCCCGCGCCGTCACCGTCAGCCCGGCTTCCTCGCGGATCTCCTTGACGATGTTTTCTGCGGCCGACAGACCGATATCGGCATAGCCCCCCGGCAGCGCCCAGCAACCATCGGTCGCCTCGCGCACCAGCAGAATGCGCTCGCCGTCGATCACCGCGCCGCGGACATCGATCATTGGCGTCGAATAGCGCTGGGCGAAATCCGGGACCAGCCCGCTGATGCGCTCCAGCGGCACATTGCCCAATTGCGCGAGCATGCTGTGGGCGATCTCGGCAATTTCTTCCAGGCGCTCGCGTTCGAAGTCGTCGGTGCAAAAGTGCAGCCCCGTGGAAGCCAATGCCTGCAAGCGTTTGGCCTGGGCCAGCCAGGTGTTTTCCATGGGGCGCTCCCGCAGGGCGTTGACGTGAGGGTTACTCGCCGCGATAGATGCAGCCGCTGGTGCAGGTTTCGTGGATGCGAATCGCGCTGAGTTCGGGCAGCAGGGGTTTCAATTCGGTCCAGATCCACTTGGCCAGTACTTCGCTGGTGGGGTTTTCCAGGCCGGGGATGTCGTTCAGGTAGTTGTGGTCGAGGCGTTCATAGAGCGGCTTGAAAATCGCCTTGATCTCCGAGAAGTCGCGAATCCAGCCGGTATGGGGGTCCAGGTCGCCGCTCAGGTGGATCGCCACCTTGAACGAATGCCCATGCAGGCGCCCGCATTTGTGGCCGTCTGGCACGTGGGGCAGGCGGTGGGCGGATTCGAATGTAAATTCCTTGAAGATTTCCACAGTATTTTTCAGCTCGGTCAGGTTTCTGGCAGGCGGCGAGTTTAACAGCTACATCGCGCCTCGCGCATACCGCTGGGTCAAAGCGCCTGCAAGCGCTCGCCCAGGCCACCCTGGTCGGCCAGTTGCAGAAACTCATCGCCCAGGCGCCGGCTCTCGCTCATTGCGGTTTGCCAGTATTTGTTGCGAGTCGCGTCATCGCCCAGAAAGCGCTTGAAGTCGCTGCGGTCCGGCAGTTTGCCGTGGGGCAGGCGGGCCAGGTAGTCCTTCGACGGCGCCAGCAGCAACACGTCCTGCAAGCCTTGTTGATTGCTGCGTCGCCACGGCAGGCCCTTGTCGAACCAGCCGGGGATGACCCGGTCGGTGAAGTGCGGGTACAGCACGATGTCATCGCCGTGGTAGGGCAGGTCGAGGTGGTAATCCAGCAGGCCGCCGTCGCGGTAGGTGCCGGCACCGGCGCCAGGCAGGTCGCGCACGCCTTGCATCACCAGGGGAATCGAGCCGGACGCCAGCAGCGCCTGGCGCAGGTTGCCCAGGTTCAGGTCGAGGAAGCGCGACGGAAAATCCCGCAGCGCATGCACCGGCGGCGCCTGGCGCGGGTCATGGATGATCAGCCGCTCGAAATGCCGCGACAGCCGCGCGCGGCCGCGCAGGTTGTCGGCAATCACCGACGACAGGCCCAGGCCCAGCCGCCCGCGGTGGTCATCGGCGAGCAGGCCGTGGCTCTTGACCACCATGATGTTCAGCCGATAGTCGGGGTTGTCCAGCACCCGCGCATCGCGCCCGGCCAGCAGGTCATCGAGCATGCGCCGGCAGCTCTGGCTGACCTCGGCCATGGTCACGCCTTTGGCGAAGCGTTGCTCGTTGTACAGGCGGCCGAGGTCGAGCAGGCCTTGCACCGGGTCGGGCAGGCAGGCGCTGGCAAACCGCCAGGAACCGATGGAGGCACCGATCAGCGCACGTTCGCGCGGCGCGCGGGGCAGCCACTCGCCGAACAGCGCCAGGTCCAGGCCCTGGATGCCCAAGGCCTTGGGCCCGCCTGCCGCACCGGGAAGGATACCGACATCGGCAGGCTTGAGGCCTTGCTCGCGAATGCGCGCAAAGGCGCGCTTGCCGGCCTTGAGGGTCAGGGCGGGAAACTTGATGTGGATGGCTGTCATACCGGTCTCTGTTGAAGCGAGCGGGGCAGTATAGAAAATCTCGCCGGGTGAAGGAAAACGCGGGTGACGCGAATTGCCATGGTGGCAATTCAGTTTCAGTTAAGTTGCCGCGGATACCCTGGCGGGCGTAGGACAAATATCGTGAAACGGAGACTCAGCATGAAGCGTCTTACAATGCTGGTCGCCGCCGGGTTCATTGCCTCTTTGGCGGCACAGGCCCAGGCAGTCGACCCCGACAAGTCACTCTGCGGGCCCGGCACTGTTACTATTGTCGCCTTCGATCAGCTGGACGCCACGGCCCTGGCCTTGCATCCCGGTTCGACGCTGCTGGACACCGACCTGGACGAGGTCTACGGCAAGTACCTCTACGAGGTCGAACTGGAGGATGTCGACGGCATCGAATGGGAGGTTGAATTGGACGCGCTCACCGGGCATGTGCTCAAGAATCATCAGGATACGTAATGAAGGTATATCGACGCGCCGCTGGCTGGGCGGGGCTGGTGCTCCTGGCGTTTTGCTCAAGCCTGTCAGCCCGCGACCTCAACCAGGACGAAGCCTTGGCACTGCGCCAGCAGGGGGTGATCCTGCCGCTCGAGCAACTGTTGCAGCAGGCCATGGCGCGCCACCCCGGCTCGCGGCTGCTGGAGGCCGAGCTTGAGAAAAAGGACGAGCAATATGCCTATGAAGTGGAACTGGTGACGACCGACGGTGTGGTGCGCGAGATCAAACTCGACGCCACCAGCGGTGCGCTGATCAAAGACGAGGAAGACTGATGCGCCTGCTGTTGGTGGAAGACAACGTACCGCTGGCCGATGAACTGCTGGCCGGCCTGCAGCGCCAGGGCTATGCCGTCGATTGGCTGGCCGATGGGCGCGATGCCGCGTACCAGGGCCGCAGCGAACCCTATGACTTGATCATCCTCGACCTCGGCCTGCCCGGCTTGCCCGGGCTCGAGGTGTTGGCGCAATGGCGCGCGGCCGCGCTGGCCACCCCGGTGCTGATCCTCACCGCGCGCGATTCCTGGGCCGAGCGCATCGAAGGGCTCAAGGCCGGCGCCGACGATTACCTGAGCAAACCGTTTCACCCCGAAGAACTGCACCTGCGTGTCCAGGCGCTGTTGCGCCGCTCCCATGGCCAGGTCAACCAGCCGACCTTGCAAGCGGCCGGCCTGCAGTTGGATGAAGGGCGCCAATGCGTGCTGCGCGACGGCGACGAAATCCAACTGACCGCCGCCGAGTTTCGCTTGCTGCGCTATTTCATGTTGCACCCGCAACAGATCCTGTCAAAAAGCCATCTGGCCGAGCATTTATATGACGGTGAGACCGAGCGCGATTCGAATGTGCTTGAAGTCCACGTCAACCACCTGCGCCGCAAATTGGGCCGCAGCGTGATCGAAACCCGGCGCGGCCAGGGTTACCGGTTCGGCGCCAGTCCTGCATGAAGTCGATCCAGCGGCACCTGAGCCTGGGGCTGATCAGCGTGATGGTGGTGGTCGGCGTGGTGCTGGCGCAAACCAGCCTGTGGTTGTTCGAAGCCGGTTTGCAGCGCTATTTGGAGGCCGGCCTGCGCAACGACAGCGAGAACCTGCTGGTGGCGCTGGTGCGCGGGCCGAATGGCGTGCAACTCGACGAGCAACGCCTGGCGCCGGCCTATCAGCGGCCGTTCTCGGGGCATTATTTCCGTATCGATTTCGCTGACACCCACTGGCGCTCCCGCTCGTTGTGGGACCAGGAGCTGCCACGCCTGCCCGCGGCCGGGCTCAAGGGCAATCTGCAACTGGGGCCGGAAGGCCAGCAACTGTTGGTACTGCGTTCGGACTACAAGCGCTTCGGCCAATTGATTTCCATCAGCGTGGCCCAGGACTACACGCCCGTGCGTGAAAGCTTTCGGCTGATGCGTCAGATCGGCCTGGTGCTGGGGGTGGCGGCCCTGTTGCTGGTGTTGATCCTGCAACGGGTCACGGTCCGTCGCGCCTTGCGCCCGCTGGAAGTTGCGCGCAACCAGATCGCCCAACTGCAACAGGGCCAGCGCTCGCAACTCGACACCCAGGTGCCGCAGGAGCTGGAACCGCTGGTGGCGCAGATCAACCACCTGCTGGCTCACACTGAAGACAGCCTCAAGCGTTCACGCAATGCCCTGGGCAACCTCGGCCACGCGCTGAAAACCCCGCTGTCGGTGCTGTTGAGCGCGGCGTCGAGCGAAGCGCTCAAGGACCAGCCGCGCTTGCGCACGCTGCTGCGCCAACAGCTTGAACAGGTGCAACAGCGCCTCGACCGCGAACTCAACCGCGCACGCCTGGCCGGCGACACCCTGCCGGGCGCCTTGTTTGATTGCGCGAACGAACTGCCGGGCCTGCTGGCGACCCTGAACATGGTCCACGGCGACCACCTGGACTTGAGCCACCACGCCGTCCCTGGCCTGCAATTGCCCTGGGACCGCGAAGACCTGCTGGAGCTGCTCGGCAACCTGCTGGACAACGCCTGCAAATGGGCGGATGCGCAGGTGCGCCTGAGCATCGGCGAGACGCCGCACAGTTACCTGCTGGCAGTGGAAGACGACGGCCCTGGCATTCCCGAAGCCCAGCGCGACCGGGTGTTCAGCCGTGGTACGCGCCTGGACGAGCAGACCGACGGCCATGGCCTGGGCCTGGGGATCGTGCGCGATATCGTTGAGGTGTGGGGCGGGGTGTTGCAGTTGCAGGAAAGCCAACTGGGCGGGCTCAAGGTGCTGATCGAACTGCCCAAACGCTGAGGTCGATCAAAAAGGGGGGAGGGGGCTTGCTCCGGTACAGACCGGAGACATCCTTTACGTTTGAAACCGGAGACATCGTTTACATGTATTAATCATGGCCAGGCGATGACCAGCCGATCAAAAGTGTGGGAGGGGGCTTGCCCCCGATAGCGGTCTTGAAAACAGGACATCACTAAATGACACACCACAGCGACCTGCTGATCATCGGCGCCGGCATCCTCGGCCTGTCCCACGCCTACGCGGCAGCCAAGCGCGGGCTCAAGGTCAAGGTGTTCGAGCGCAGCGCCACGCCGTTGGGCGCCTCGGTGCGCAACTTCGGCCAGGCCCTGGTCACCGGCCAACCGCCAGGCCCGATGCTCGACCTGGCGCGGCAAAGCCGCGATATCTGGGGCGAATGGGCGCGGCTGGCCGGCTTGCAGCTCAAGCGCAACGGCTCGTATCTGTTCGCCCGCAGCGAAGCCGAAGAACACCTGCTGGAAGCCTTCTGCGCCGGCCGCGCCCAGGCGTATGGCTATAACGTCGAACTGCTGCAGGGCGCAGCGTTGCGAGATCTGTACGGCGGCCAATTCCGTCATCACCGCGCAGCGTTGCACGGCAAGGACGATCAGCAGCTGTATTCGCGCGAGGCGATCCCGGCGCTGATCGATTACCTGCGCGAGGAACTGCAGGTGGAGTTTCACTTTTCGACCCTGGTGCGCGACGTCGAGCCGGGCCAGTTGCACAGCACGGCGGGCAGTTTTCGTGGCGCGCAGATCGTGGTCTGCTCGGGCCACGACTACCAAACCCTGCTGGCCGAAGCGATTGCCGAACTCGACCCGCATATCTGCCGCCTGCAAATGCTGCGCGCGCGGCCGGCGGTCAACCTGAACCTGCAACACGCGTTGCTCACCGGCCTCAGTTGCGTGCATTACGGCGCGTTTGCCGACCTGCCGGAAGCGGCGGCGGTGCAGGCGCAGATCCTGCGCGAGGCACCGTACCTGCATGAGCACGGGATTCACTTGCTGATCAGCCCGACGCCCCATGGCGAACTGATCATCGGCGACTCCCACGACTACGGCCGCGATGCGTCGCCGTTCAACGCCGAGCAGGTCGATGACTGGATGCTCGAACTGGCCGAGCAGACCCTGGGTTGCAAGGTCCAGGTGGTCGAGCGTTGGCAGGGCGTCTACGGCGCACGCGGGCGGGTGCCGTTCTCGTTCCTGCGCGTGGCGCCCGGCGTCAGCGCCGCGTTGATGCATACCGGCGTGGGCATGAGCGTGGGGCCGGCGCTGGGCGAGCGTAATATCAGCGCACTGTGGGGGGCGGCATGATGAATCCGCAGCAGGTGATTGCCGAGGTCTTCGGCCTGTACGAGCAACACGGCACGGCGGATTACATCGGCGAGGCGGTGTCGCAGCTCGAACACATGTCCCAGGCCGCGCAGTGGGCCATGGCCGAAGGCTTCGACGATGAAGTGGTGCTGGCCGCGTTTTTCCACGATATCGGCCATCTCTGCGGTCAGGGCGGCGCGAACATGGGTGGCTATGGCGTGGTCAGCCATGAGCGGCTGGGCGCCGATTACCTGCGCCGCGTCGGTTTCAGCGAGCGCCTGGCGCGGCTGGTGGAATATCACGTCGAGGCCAAGCGCTACCTGACCTTCAGCCAGCCGGACTACTACGCCCGGTTGAGCGAAGCCAGCCGCCGCACGCTGGCGTATCAAGGCGGGGCAATGACGCCTGACGAAGCGCGGGCGTTCGAGCAAGACCCGCTCTACGCCATCAGCCTGCGTCTGCGCCACTGGGACGAACAGGCCAAGCAAGCGCAGGTGCCGGTGCTCGATCTGCAGGTACTCAAGGCCAAGGCCGCGCGGCTACTGGCTGCGTAGATTGGCCTTACGCCAAACGCAGATGCGCCGCCTAGAGCCCCTGAGGTCGGATCACTAAGGTGGCTTGCTTCTTCAATCCAAGGAGCAACGCTGATGCGCTACTTAAAAGTGACGGCCCAGGACATGAGCGGCAACGGTCGGGCGGACACAGTCATCCTGCACTTCTATGAGCAGCAGGCTGGCTGTCCCGATGAACTGATCCACGAGATCTTCGCCGTGGACATGAGCGCGGACGGTCGGGTCGACCTGCAATGGGCGGACGACCTCAACCCGGTCACCCGCCCCTGCCGGCTGGAAAAACAGCGGGTGGACACTTTCGCCGACTGCTTTTTGAAGTTGAACTGGTTCAATCGGCGCAGCCACTGGCAGCGCACGTTGACGCTGTACGTCGATCATTACGCCAAGGCCGGCACACCCAACGCGGTCAAGCTGGAATTCCAAGAGCGCACGGCGCCGCAGTGCAAGGGCTCGCTGATCTACAAGGCGGCGGCCTATGACGGCGATGGCGACGGGGTGCTGGAATCGTTTACCAACAGTGACATCGACCGCGACGGTATTGCGGACAAGGCCGATAAAGAGCTGATCCGCACGTTGTGTACGACCTTTCTGGGCTTTGAGTGGTACGCGCGTCAATAAGCGGGGTCAGGCTTCATCGAGCCGGGCGGCCAGGGCTTCGACCTGCTCCTGGCGCTCGGCCTGGCTCAATTTGGCGTGAGGGTTGAGGGACGACCACTGCGGGTGGGCGCGGGCCTTGTGCAGGGCGTCGGGCAGTTTGCCTTCGCGCCAGGTCTTGTCCTGCGGCGTGTCGACCTTGATGCTGTGCATCGCCGCATGACCGCGCAGGTTCAGGGCCTTGAGCAATTGGCGTTGGCGCAGGGCCAGCAGGCGCAGCACGCTGTCGTCGACGGTCAGCTCGCGCTGGCCCTTGATTTTGCCCAGCAGGCGCCCGCCATAGCTGCGCGCGGTTTGCAGCGCGCCACCGGCAATGGCGCCCGCCAGCGCGGCGGCGCCAAGGGTCAACCCACCCACCAGCAGGTCGACCCCGGCACCAGCGGCCGCGCCGGCGGCAATCCCGCCGCCGACGCGCACGCCGAGTTGCTTGAGGGTCTCCGGGTTGAACAGGTCATCGCCCCAGCGCCCGTCGAGCAGCGGCAAGTCGCTGGCGGCGGCGTCCTGCGGGCGGAAGCCGAACAGCTTGAGCAAGGCTTCCACGCAACGCTGCTCGCGCTGGCGCACGGCCTTGCGCAAATCGCCGATGGCTTGCGGCTCCTCTTCAGTGACCACGCTGCGCCGGCACGCGGCGCAGTCGATCAGCAGTTCGGCGATCAGCCGCGCGGCGCTTTGCTGGCGGGCCTGGCGTTGGGCGTGCTGGTCGAGGATCAGCCGTTCCAGTTGGGGCCGGGCGTTTTCCAGCAGCAGGGCGAGGCTTTCATACAGGCGGCGTTCGCCGTCTTCCGGCGGCGCGACGCTGTCGAACCGCACCAGTGCGTGCAGGCCGAGGCGGGCCAGGGCTTCGCGCCAGTCCGGTTCGCGATGATCGTTGCTGCTGACGAAGTTGAGCACGGGCAATAACGGTTTGCCGCAACTGGCCAGCACTTGCAGTTCGTCGCGGTACTTGGCCAGCACCGGCTCGCGGGCGTCGATTACATACAGGCCGGCGTCGGAGGCCAGCAGTTGGCGCAGCACCTTGGCTTCCTGTTCGAAACGCTGGCGGGCTTCGCTGCCTTCCAGGAAACGCGCCAGGCGTGCCGGGCCGTCGAGGCGTTCGCCGGGGCGATCGAGGCGCTCCAGATAGTCGAGCAGGGCGATGGCGTCTTCCAGGCCGGGGGTGTCGTAGAGTTCCAGCAGGGCTTCGCCCTCGACCGACAAGCGCGCGCCTTCGACATGCCGCGTGGTGCTGGGGCGATGGGAGACTTCGCCGAAACCGACATCGCGGGTCAGGGTACGCAGCAGCGAGGTCTTGCCGACATTGGTGTGGCCGACCACGGCGAGTTTCAGGGGTTTAGTCATGGCCGCTCTCCAGCCAGTTCAACGGCGCGCAATCGGCGAAGGGCAGTTCCAGTTGTTGCAGCGCCGCGTGCCAATCGCCCAGGCGCTCGGCGTCCAGCGCCTGGCCGGGTGGCGCTTGCAGCAGCCACACGCGGGTGGCGCTGGCGCTGCGCGCCAGTTCGGCGATCAGCGCCAGGCTGCCCCGGTCGGGCGAGCGGCGCGGGTCGCAGGCGATGGCCAGGCGCGCGGGCGGGAAGCGGGTCAGTTGTTCCAGCAGTTTGTGGCGTGATTCGCGGCTGTCGAGGATGCCGGCGTTCTGCACGTTGCCCGGCAGCTTTGGCGGCCACGGGTGCTGGTCGTCGAGTTCGATGGCGACCACCAGCGCGCCGTCACTGTGCAGTTCGCTGACGCCGCCGCTGACCGCGTGCAACTGCTCCGGTGCCGCATCGTTGACCCCAAGCCGCTCGCTGCTCGGCATCAGGCGTTCGCGCAATTGGCTGTAGCCGGGCAGGTTGAGGTCCAGGCGCAGGGCGGCGCGCCCGCGTTTCCAGCGCCATAGGCACAGCAGGGCAAGGATCAACCGCGGCAACAGGCCGTAGATCAGCAGCACGCCCACCAGCCAGGCAGCCCAGGCCTGGCGGGCGCTGTCGATGTTCAGGGCGGAATCGCCGCTGGCGCGGATCATCTCCACCGTGGGGACGTTGAAACCAAGCAGGGCGGGCAGGGCGCCGAGGGCTTGGGTCACGGCGACGAAGGTGTCGGTGCCGAGGATGGTGGTTTCCCACACAAAACCGTAGCGCCGGGTGGCGAGCAGCGTCAGCAGGATCGCCAGCGCGCTGAGCAACGCGAGTAACCACAGGCTGTTGACCAGCACCCCGACGGCCCAGCGATTGAGCTTCTGGCGCTGCAATAGCAGCAGCAACGCCGGCGCCAGTTGCGCGGCTTTGGCGTCACGCGCGAATTTTTCGCTGAGCCACAACCACAGCCGGCCGAGGCTGGCGCTGTGTTCTCCGGCAAACAGCAGGCCCAATGCCCAACTGATCAGCAGGATCAGGTTCAAGCCGAGCAGGCTGCCCAGCGCCCAGAACACATTCACCGGGGTCAAGCCGTTACCCAGCGCAGCAAAGGCCAGGCCCGCGCCACTGATCACCGCGACTATCGCCAGCAGTATCAGGGCCAAACGCGCACCTTGCAGCCAGCGGATGAGGGCGGTTGTCAGCCCATCGCGCTCGGCCAGGTGCAGGGCGCGCTGTTGAATGCGCGTCGGCAGGTCGCCACCGGCCGTGCGGGCCAGGCGATTGGCTTGCTGATCTTCCAGCGGGCCGGCGTGTTCTTCGCGCAGGCGCACGGTTTCCGTCAGCCAGAGTGTTTGCAGGGGGGTCAGTGCAGTCACGCGCCGTCCTGTTGTGTCAGTGAGCCTGGAGCATAACCGCTGTGCAGCCGGTTGGGGTACGCTTCGCGTGGCTCTGGTATTCTCGTCGCCATGAAAAAAACTCTCCCTCTAAGCCTGATCGCAGCCCTCGGTGAAAACCGTGTGATCGGCATCGACAACAGCATGCCCTGGCATTTGCCGGGGGATTTCAAATATTTCAAGGCCACCACCCTGGGCAAGCCGATCATCATGGGGCGCAAGACCTGGGATTCCCTGGGCCGACCGCTGCCGGGGCGCTTGAACATTGTGGTCAGTCGTCAGACCGACCTGGCGCTGGAAGGTGCGGAAGTTTTTCCGTCGCTTGAAGCGGCGGTGGCGCGTGCGCAAGCGTGGGCCCTGGAGCAGGGCGTGGATGAGCTGATGCTGATCGGCGGCGCGCAGCTTTATGCACAGGGGCTGGAACAGGCGGATCGCCTGTACCTGACGCGGGTGGCGCTGAGCCCGGAAGGGGATGCGTGGTTTCCGGCGTTTGATGAGAACCAGTGGAAGTTGGTTTCCAATCTGCAGAACCCAGCCGAAGGTGACAAGCCGGCTTACAACTTCGAAGTTTGGGAAAAAGCCTAAAAGCATCGGGGGCAAGCCCCCTCCCACACTGACCGCGTTCACTCGGTCAAATGTGGGAGGGGGCTTGCCCCCGATAGCGGTCTATCAGGCCTGCGCCAACTCCGCATGCTCATCCGCATTCAGCCGTTCTTTATCGGTCTGCTGCATGATCTGGCTGGTAATCGCCCCCGCTGTCATCGAACCGTTCACGTTCAACGCGGTACGGCCCATGTCGATCAGCGGCTCCACGGAAATCAGCAGCGCCACCAGTGACACCGGCAAGCCCATCGCTGGCAGTACGATCAGCGCGGCAAACGTCGCCCCGCCGCCCACGCCGGCAACGCCCGCCGAACTCAAGGTCACAATCGCCACCAGGGTCGCGATCCACAGCGGGTCCAACGGGTTGATGCCGACCGTCGGCGCGACCATCACCGCCAGCATTGCCGGGTAGAGACCGGCGCAACCGTTCTGGCCGATGGTCGCGCCGAACGAGGCGGCGAAACCGGCGATGGCGTGCGGGATGCCCAGGCGGCGGGTCTGCGCTTCGATACTCAGCGGGATCGCCGCCGCGCTGGAGCGGCTGGTGAAGGCGAACGTCAGCACCGGCCAGACCTTGCGCAAGAAGCGCAGCGGGTTGATCCCGGCCAGCGACAGCAGCAGGCCATGCACCACGAACATCAGCCCCAGCGCCAGGTACGAGACCACGACAAAACTGCCGAGCTTGATGATGTCTTGCAGGTTGGAGCCGGCGACCACCTTGGTCATCAGCGCCAATACGCCGTAGGGCGTGAGCTTCATCACCAGGCGCACCAGGCGCATCACCCAGGCTTGCAGGGTGTCGATGGCGTTGAGCACTTTCTGGCCCTTTTCCACGTCATCCTTGAGCAGTTGCAGCGCGGCCACGCCGAGGAAGGCGGCGAAGATCACCACGCTGATGATCGAGGTCGGTTTGGCGCGGGCCAGGTCGGCAAACGGATTCGCTGGCACGAACGACAACAGCAACTGCGGGATATTCAGGTCGGCGACCTTGCCCGCGTAGTCGCTCTGGATCACTTGCAGGCGCGCCATTTCCTGGGTGCCGGCCACCAGGCCTTCGGCGGTGAGGCCGAACAGGTTGGTCAGGCCGATGCCGATCAGCGCCGCAATCGCGGTGGTGAACAGTAGGGTGCCGATGGTCAGGAAGCTGATCTTGCCCAGGGACGCGGCGTTGTGCAGACGTGCCACGGCGCTGAGGATCGAAGCGAACACCAGCGGGATCACGATCATTTGCAGCAACTGCACATAACCGTTGCCGACCAGATCGAACCAGCCGATAGAGGCTTTGAGGACCGGGTTGCCATCGCCGTAAATGGCGTGCAAGGCCGTACCGAACGCCACGCCGAGTATCAGGGCGAACAGGACTTTCTTGGCGAGGCTCCAGTTCGTTCGACGGGTTTGTGCCAGGCCCAGCAACAGGGCCACGAACACCAGTAAGTTGAGAATCAGGGGCAGATTCATTGAAGCTCCGTTGAGAGTGTTGCCAATCGCGTGAGCCTGCGATTGCGAACCGGGAAGCCTAACAGCTTGATATATATTGATTTAATACCAATACGGAATGGTGTCTGTCGTTTTTGGAATAAGTAGTTGGCGCTCAGGCGCATGGCAATGGCGGAATCAGAACGCAAGCGGTCGCGACCGGGCGAAAACTGTCACAGGGATTTGTTAGCGTCGATGTCTTTCACTCAGGGAGACAACGCCTATGAAGCTCGCGCCGAAACTACTGGTATCCGCCGCATTCTGCCTCGCACTTGCCGGCCAGGCGTTCGCCGCCACCGAGTTGAAACACTGGCCGGCCCCGGCCGCCAAACAACTGAACGAAATGATCGCCGCCAACGCCAACAAGGGTAACTTCGCGGTGTTCGACATGGACAACACCAGCTACCGCTACGACCTCGAAGAGTCCCTGCTGCCCTACATGGAAAACAAGGGCCTGATCACCCGCGACAGCCTCGACCCATCGCTCAAGCTTATGCCCTTCAAAGACACCGCCGACCATAAGGAAAGTCTGTTCAGTTACTACTATCGCCTCTGCGAAGTGGATGACATGGTCTGCTACCCGTGGGTGGCCCAGGTGTTTGCAGGTTTTACCCTCAAGGAACTCAAGGTCCAGGTCGATGAGTTGATGGCCTCCGGCAAGCCAGTGCCGGTCAGCTATTTCGAAGGCGACGCGGTGAAGAACTCCGAAGTCCAGCCGCCGAAAGTCTTCACCGGCCAGGCTGAGCTGTACAACAAGCTGATGGAAAACGGCATCGAGGTGTATGTGATGACCGCCGCGTCGGAAGAGCTGGTACGCATGGTCGCTGCCGATCCGAAGTACGGCTACAACGTCAAACCGCAGAACGTCATCGGCGTGAGCACCCTGCTCAAGGACCGCAAGACCGGCGAACTGACCACCGCACGCAAGCAGATCACGGCCGGCAAATACGACGAAAAAGCCAACCTCGGTCTGGAATTGACCCCCTACCTGTGGACCCCGGCGACCTGGATGGCCGGCAAGCACGCCGCGATCCTGACCTACATCGACGAATGGAAAAAGCCGGTAATCGTCGGCGGCGATACCCCGACCAGCGACGGCTACATGCTGTTCCACGATGTGGACGTGGCCAAGGGCGGCATTCACCTGTGGGTCAACCGCAAAGACAAGTACATGACCCAGCTCAACGGTATGATGGCCAAACACGCGGCCGCCCAGGCCAAGGAAGGCTTGCCGGTGACGGCGGACAAGAACTGGGTGATCGTCAAGCCGGATGAGATCCAGTAAGACCGAGTCGCTTGCTTATCGGGGGCAAGCCCCCTCCCACACTTGATTGGGTTCACACGGTCAAGCTGTGGGAGGGGGCTTGCC
>NZ_JBWKXO010000008.1:78642-207662 GCF_059423025.1 Pseudomonas sp. GW704-F2
GGGGGGGGGGCCCCCCCCCCGATAGCGGTGGGTCAGCTGTGGATGTATCGACTGACACTCTGCCATCGGGGGGCAAGCCCCCTCCCACATTTGATCCTCATGGTTATTGAGGTTTTCTCCCAGCAAAAAAAATGCCCCGCACCTGGCGGGGCATTTTCATGGGCGGGCCTTACAGACCGTCGAGCATCGCCTTGTTACGCACCGCACCCTTGTCGGCACTGGTCGCCAGCAACGCATAAGCCTTCAACGCAGTAGTCACCTTGCGCGGACGCTTCTCCACCGGCTTCCAGCCCTTCTTGTCCTGCTCGACCCGGCGCGCGGCCAGTTCTTCGTCGCTGATCAACAGGTTGATCGAGCGGTTCGGAATGTCGATCAGTACCTTGTCGCCGTCCTGTACCAGGCCAATCGCGCCGCCGGCAGCGGCTTCAGGCGAAGCATGGCCGATGGACAGGCCCGAGGTGCCGCCGGAGAAACGGCCGTCGGTCAACAGGGCGCAGGCTTTGCCCAGGCCTTTGGATTTCAGGTACGACGTTGGGTAGAGCATCTCCTGCATACCCGGGCCGCCTTTCGGGCCTTCGTAGCGGATGATCACGATGTCGCCTTCCTTGACTTCGTCGGCGAGGATGCCGCGTACCGAGCTGTCCTGGCTTTCGTAGATCTTGGCGCGACCTTCGAAGACATGGATCGACTCGTCCACACCGGCGGTTTTCACCACGCAGCCGTCGAGGGCGATGTTGCCGTACAGCACGGCCAGGCCGCCTTCTTTCGAATAGGCGTGCTCGACACTGCGGATGCAGCCGTTTTCACGGTCGACGTCGAGGGTGTCCCAACGGGTCGACTGGCTGAACGCGGTCTGGGTCGGGATGCCCGCCGGGCCGGCCTTGAAGAAGGTGTGTACGGCTTCGTCGTCAGTCTGGGTGATGTCCCACTTGGCGATGCCTTCGGCGAGGGACTTGCTGTGTACCGTCGGCAGGTCGGTGTGCAGCAGGCCGCCGCGCGCCAGGGAACCTAAGATCGAGAAGATCCCGCCGGCGCGGTGGACGTCTTCCATGTGGTACTTCTGGATGTTCGGCGCGACTTTGCACAGTTGCGGCACGTGGCGGGACAGACGGTCGATGTCGCGCAGGTCGAAATCGATCTCGGCTTCCTGGGCTGCGGCCAGCAAGTGCAGGATGGTGTTGGTGGAACCGCCCATGGCGATGTCCAGGGTCATGGCGTTTTCGAACGCCTTGAAGTTGGCGATGTTGCGCGGCAACACCGACTCATCGTTCTCGCCGTAGTAGCGTTTGCACAGCTCGACGATGGTGCGGCCGGCCTGCAGGAACAGTTGCTCGCGGTCGCTGTGGGTGGCCAGTGTCGAACCGTTGCCCGGCAAGGCCAGGCCCAGGGCTTCGACCAGGCAGTTCATCGAGTTGGCGGTGAACATGCCGGAGCACGAACCGCAGGTCGGGCAGGCGCTGCGCTCGTATTCCGCGACCTTCTCGTCAGAAGCGCTGGAATCGGCGGCGATGACCATGGCATCGACCAGGTCGAGACCGTGGGAGGCAAGTTTGGTCTTGCCGGCTTCCATCGGACCGCCGGAGACGAAGATCACCGGGACGTTCAGGCGCAGGGCGGCCATCAGCATGCCAGGGGTGATCTTGTCGCAGTTCGAGATGCACACGATGGCGTCGGCGCAGTGGGCGTTGACCATGTACTCCACGGAGTCGGCGATGATCTCGCGGCTCGGCAGGGAATACAGCATGCCGTCATGGCCCATGGCGATGCCGTCGTCCACGGCAATGGTGTTGAATTCTTTGGCGACACCGCCGGCGCGTTCGATCTCGCGGGCGACCAGTTGGCCCAGGTCCTTGAGGTGGACGTGGCCGGGGACGAACTGGGTGAACGAGTTGGCAATCGCGATGATCGGCTTCTTGAAGTCGTCATCTTTCATCCCCGTGGCACGCCACAGTGCGCGGGCGCCGGCCATGTTGCGGCCATGGGTGGATGTTTTCGAGCGGTAATCTGGCATTTGAGCCCTCCGGGCGGCTAATCAAAACTAATCAGGTGCTAAGGGGAGTGAGCTTCTATGGACGTCTGGAACACCCGAAAAATGGCCGTGGTGTCCGGACGTTGCCGCAAACGTTACGGGATCGCCGTGCGTTTTGGCCTCGAGCTCATAAACCCGCCGGGGGATGACTGGCGATGAATAGGCCGATTCTACACCGCTGGCGGCTGGAGGGAATGGCGAAAAGCGCCGTGGCGACGCACGCCCGGATCAACCAATCTGATGTAGGAGCGAGCTTGCTCGCGAAAAACGAACAGGCGACACGGGCCTCCTGATAGTACGGCGTTATCGTTGACGCTTTTCGCGAGCAAGCTCGCTCCTACAGGGGGGGACATATTCAGAACCACTGTTTAGAGGCCGGTTGACGTCGCTGCGCCTACCGTTTCTCTTCCACTCACAGAAGAGGACGAAGGAATGTCCACCCAGCAACGTGCACATCGGCTGCGCATCGGGCGCTGTTCGGAGTCGGGCCGGATTTACCTGATCACTGCGGTTACCCATCAACGGCAATCGGTCTTTCAGGACTGGCGCATCGGCCGCCTGCTTGTCAGTGAGTTCAGGCAGGCTCAGGACGAGGGTGAAGCGACTTCGCTGGCCTGGGTGGTCATGCCTGACCATTTCCATTGGCTGGTCGAGTTGCATAACGGCGACTTGCCAAGGCTGATGCGAATCACCAAGTCGCGAAGTGCCCGTGCCATCAACCAGGCCAGGTGTTCGTTCGGGACCCTATGGCAAAAAGGTTACTTCGACCGCGCACTGCGTCGGGAGGAAGATTTGAAAGCAATGGCCCGCTATATCGTGGCCAATCCCTTGCGTGCAGGGCTGGTCGAGCATATCGGCCAGTACCCGCTATGGGACGCCATCTGGTTGTGACCTCTTCCCCTTGTAGGAGCGAGCTTGCTCGCGAAGAACGTCAACGATGACGCAGCGCTATCAGGTAGCCCGCGTCGTCTATGCGTTTTTCGCGAGCAAGCCCGCTCCTACAGGGGGACGGTTTTGGTCTTTAGCTATTTGGCAGCAACCGGCAGGTGATGCTCTTGATGTAGCGCGTCTCAACAATCGCCGGGTGTACCGGATGATCCGGGCCCTGGCCGCCGCGTTCGAGCATCTGGATGTTACGGTCCAGGTGGCGGGCGCTGGTCAGCAGGATGTTCTGCAGGTCGTCTTCCGGCAGGTGCATCGAACACGAGGCGCTGACCAGGATGCCGTCCTTGCTGAGCAGGCGCATGGCTTGCTCGTTGAGGCGGCGGTAGGCGCCTTCGCCGTTTTTCATGTCTTTTTTGCGTTTGATGAAGGCCGGTGGGTCGGCGACGATCACGTCGAAGCGTTCTTCGCTGGCTTTCAGCTCTTTGAGGGCTTCGAAGACGTCGCCTTCGATGCAGGTCATTTTCTCGGCGACGCCGTTCAGCGCGGCGTTGCGCTCGACGCCGTCGAGGGCGAAGGCCGAGGCGTCGACGCAGAACACTTCAGTGGCGCCGAAGGCCGCGGCTTGCACGCCCCAGCCGCCGATGTAGCTGTACAGATCGAGGACGCGCTTGCCTTTGGCATACGGGGCCAGGCGTGCGCGGTTCATGCGGTGGTCATAGAACCAGCCGGTTTTCTGGCCCTGGATCACCGGGGCTTCGAATTTCACGCCGTTTTCTTCCAGCGCGACCCACTCCGGCACCAGGCCGAACACGGTTTCGACGTAGCGGTTGAGGCCTTCGGCGTCGCGCGCGGCGGAGTCATTCTTGAACAGAATGCCGCTCGGCTTGAGCACTTGGGTCAGGGCGGCGATCACGTCTTCTTTATGCGCTTCCATGGTCGCCGAGGCGATCTGCACCACCAGGATGTCGCCGAAACGGTCGACCACCAGGCCCGGCAGCAGGTCGGAATCGCCGTAGACCAGGCGGTAGAACGGCTTGTCGAACAGGCGGTCGCGCAGGGACAGGGCGACGTTCAGGCGGTGTACCAGCAGCGACTTGTCCAAAGGCAACTTGATGTCACGCGACAGCAGGCGCGCGCAGATCAGGTTGTTCGGGCTCATGGCCACGATGCCCAGGGTCTTGCCGCCGGCCGCTTCGAGGATGGCCTGGTCGCCCGCCTGGAAGCCGTGAAGTGGGGTGGCGGCCACGTCGATTTCGTTGCTGTAGACCCACAGGTGGCCGTTGCGCAAACGACGATCGGCGTTGGCTTTGAGACGCAGGCTTGGCAGGGACATGACGTCGCTCCGGAAAAAAGAGCGGGAGTATACCGTGTTGCATTACATTTCGTGGCTTGGCCTGATGGGTTGCAGGGGGGGGCGCGTGCTGTGGCGTCCATTTGATAGGAGCGCCATTTGGTTTTTTGAGGTGTCGGTCAGCTTCCCATCGGGGTTAGAATCCCCCTCTCGCCCAGAGTGTGTACTTATGTCCCAAGAGCTTTCCGCCGAACAGATCCAGCAGGCCCTGCAAGGCATCAGTGTGCCGCCTCAGCCGCAAATCATGGTGGATTTGCAGATGGAACAGTACATGCCCGACCCGGACCTGGAAGTGATCGCGCGGTTGATTTCCCAGGACCCGGGCCTGTCCGGCGCGCTGCTGAAGATCGTCAACTCGTCGTATTACGGCCTGAGCAACAAGATCGCCTCGATCCAGCGCGCCGTTAACCTGCTGGGCAGCCGTTCGATCATCAACCTGATCAACGCCCTGTCGATCAAGGGCGAGATGAGCGACGACACCATCGTCACCCTCAACCGTTTCTGGGACACCGCCCAGGACGTGGCCATGACCTGCCTCACCCTGGCCAAGCGCACCGGCGCCCAGGCGGTGGACGAAGCCTATGCCCTGGGGCTGTTCCACGATTGCGGCGTACCGCTGATGCTCAAGCGCTTCCCCAATTACATGGCGGTGCTCGAAGAGTCCTACGCCAATGCCGGTGCCGACTGCCGAGTGGTCGACACCGAAAACAATGCGTTCAACACCAACCATGCGGTGGTCGGCTATTACACCGCCAAGTCCTGGCGCCTGCCGGAGCATGTGACCGACGCCATTGCCAACCATCACAACGCCCTGGCGATCTTCAGCGATGAGTCGCCGCGCAATCCGCAGCTCAAGAACCTGCTGGCGATCCTGAAAATGGCCGAGCACATCTGCTCGTCGTACCGGGTGTTGGGCAACCAGCCGGTCGACTATGAGTGGGACGCGATTGGCCATCTGGTGCTGGACTACGTGGGCCTGTCGGACTACGACTTCGAAAGCATGAAGTTGTCGATCCGCGAACTGGGCGCGCACTGACCCTTACCTCACGAGGCACACATGCCCGAGTTACCAGAAGTCGAAACCACTCGGCGCGGGATTGCGCCGCACCTGGAAGGCCAGCGGGTCAGCCGCGTCGTGGTGCGCGAGCGACGCCTGCGCTGGCCGATCCCGGAAGACCTCGATGTACGCCTGTCCGGGCAGCGCATCGTGCTGGTGGAGCGGCGGGCCAAGTACCTGTTGATCAACGCCGAAGTGGGCACCCTGATCAGTCACCTGGGCATGTCGGGCAACCTGCGCCTGGTGGAAGTCGGCCTGCCGGCGGCCAAGCATGAGCATGTGGACATCGAGCTGGAGTCGGGCCTGGCCCTGCGCTACACCGACCCTCGGCGTTTTGGTGCGATGCTCTGGAGCCAGGACCCGCATAACCACGAACTGCTGATCCGCCTGGGGCCGGAGCCGTTGACCGACCTGTTCGATGGCGAGCGCCTGTTCAAACTGTCCCGTGGGCGTTCGATGGCGGTCAAACCGTTCATCATGGACAACGCGGTGGTGGTGGGCGTGGGCAATATCTACGCGACCGAAGCGCTGTTCGCGGCGGGGATCGATCCGCGCCGCGAGGCCGGTGGCATTTCACGCGGGCGCTATTTGAAGCTGGCGATCGAGATCAAACGCATTCTGGCGGCCGCCATCGAGCGTGGCGGCACCACCTTGCGCGACTTTATCGGCGGCGATGGGCAGCCGGGGTATTTCCAGCAGGAGTTGTTTGTCTACGGCCGGGGTGGCGAGGCGTGCAAGGTCTGCGGGAGCGAGTTGCGCAATGTGGTGCTGGGGCAGCGGGCGAGTGTGTTTTGCCCTAAGTGCCAGAGCTGACTGTTGTGTGAAGGCTGATATCGCCATCGGGGGCTTGCCCCCGATGAGGCCTTCACAGACGCCACCAGGCTCAAGCCTTACCGGTAATCTTCCGGTACTTCTCCATCAACTGCGCTTCAGTCTCCGGGTGGGCTTCATCCAGTGGAATGCAATCCACCGGGCACACCTGCTGGCACTGCGGTTCGTCGTAGTGGCCGACGCACTGGGTGCAGAGGTTGGGGTCGATCACGTAGATCTCTTCGCCTTGGGAAATCGCGGCGTTCGGGCACTCGGGTTCGCAGACGTCGCAGTTGATGCAATCGTCGGTGATGATCAAGGACATGGAAACTCCTGCCAGGGCAGTCAGCCAAGGCATCTGGAAAACTAATGCGCGCAATTGTGCCGCATTGGCGCCCGCAGTGCGAGCGGGCGCCGAGTGAGCGGTCTTACTTCTTGAAGCGCAGGGTCAGCGCATCAGCCACGGCCGGATGCACGAACTTGGTGATATCCCCGCCCAGGGCCGCGATTTCACGGACCAACGTCGAGGAAATGAACGAATAACGCTCCGACGGCGTGAGGAACAGGCTTTCCACGTCCGGCGCCAGTTGGCGGTTCATGTTGGCCAACTGGAATTCGTATTCGAAGTCCGATACCGCGCGCAGGCCGCGCAGGAACACATTGGCGTTCTGCTCTTTGGCGAAATGTGCCAGCAGCGTCGAGAAACCCACCACTTCGACGTTGGGCAGGTGCTTGGTGACCTCGCGCGCCAGCTCCACGCGCTGTTCCAGGGGAAACAGCGGGTTTTTCTTGGGGCTGGCAGCGACCGCGATGATCACATGGTCGAACAAGCGCGAGGCGCGTTCGACCAGATCGCCATGGCCTTTGGTAATCGGGTCGAAGGTACCTGGGTACAACACTCGGTTCATCGCGTCGTCCTGGCGGAGTCCGTTGGGGAACCGGATGGTATCGCAGCCGTCCCGGTCGGCCAAGTCGACTTATGCAGATAGACCCGCGAAATACCCTGTTTTTTCATGCCGTTTTCAGACGTTCGGCCAATGCGCTCGCCAGTTGCGCGGTCAATCCGTACACCGACAACTGCGGGTTGGCGCCAATGCTGGTGGGGAACAGCGAACCATCGTGGATCGACAGGTTGCGCAACTGGTGATGGCGACCGAGGCTGTCGGCCACCGCATTTTTCGGCTCTTCGCCCATGGCGCAGCCGCCCATCACGTGGGCGCTGCCCAGGCAGGTGCGGTGCAATTCCAGGTTGAGGCCGTCGATCAGGCTGCGTGCTTCGGTCAGGGTCTTCACGTAGCGCGCGTCGTGATGCAGCGGCTTGACCGACTTGGCGCCCGCCGCGAACTGGATCTCGGCCATGCTGTGGAACGCGCGGCGCAGGCCGTCCCAGGCGTAAGGCGACACCTGGTAATCGAGCACCGGTGTGCCGTCGCCGCGCAGTTCCACGCTGCCGCCGGGGCTGTCGGGGTGGAAGCCATCGCGCAGCAGGGCGAGCATTGCGTGGGTATGTGGCAATTGGCTCATGTCCAGAGCGTTCTGGGTGCCGTAGCCGCCGAGCAGCGTACTGGCCAGCGCCGGGTGCAGCGGCGGCGCTTCGAGCTTGTACGACATTCTGCCGGTGGTGCCGTCCAGCCATTGGAAGTGATCGGAATAGATCGACTGCGGCGCGCCATAGAACGGGTTGATCACCTCGTCGAACAGCGCCGCGGAGAAGTTCACCAAATGCAAAAAGGTGCGCTTGCCCAGCCGCGAATGCGGGTCGGGGGCGGCTGAGCGCATCAGCAGCGCCGGGCTGTTGATGCCGCCGCCGGCCAGCACGTAATGCCTGGCCTTGACCGTGATCTTGCGTCCAGTCGGCGCCACGCAGCGTTCGTCCATGGCCACGCATTCCAGGCTATTGATGCGGTCGCCGCTGTAGACCAGGCGTTCGGCGCGGGCCAGGTACAGCAGCTCGCCGCCCTTCTCCAGGGTGGAGGGGATGGTGGTCACCAGCATCGACTGCTTGGCGTTGACCGGGCAACCCATGCCGCAATAACCCAGGTTGAAGCAGCCGCGCACGTTGCGCGGGATCACATGCCAGCTGTAGCCCAGCTGTTCGCAGCCTTTGCGGATCACGTCGTTGTTGGCGTTGGGCGGCATGGCCCAGGGAGCGATGCCCAGGCGCTGTTCCATTTTTTCGAACCATGGCGCCATGTCCGCGCTGCTGTGGCCCTTGACCGCATATTCGCTGGCCCAGTGGCTGAGGGTGGCGTCCGGGGTGCGGAAGCTGGAGGTCCAGTTGATCAGCGTGGTGCCGCCCACGGCCCGGCCTTGCAGGATGGTGATGGCGCCGTCCTTGCTCATGCGGCCGATGCCTTCTTGATACAGGCTGGCGTAGGCCTCGTCTTCGAGCAGCTTGAAATCGCTGCTGGTCTTGAGCGGGCCTTCTTCGATCAGCAGCACTTTGTAGCCGGCGGCGCTGAGGATTTCGGCAGAGGTGCCGCCGCCGGCACCGCTGCCGATGATCGCTACGTCGGCTTCCAGCGTCAGGTCGCGGTCGAGGGCGGCGCCATTGTGGGTTTTCCAGCCGCGGGCCAGGCCGTCGCGGAACAGATCGGGTACAGGCATCGGGGTCGTCTCTTGTTTTTATTGGGGGGATGCGAATCAGATCTTCGGCGGCCCGGGGTAGCCGCAATGGGCCCAGGACGCCGGCCGGAAGTACCAGGCCATGATCACCAGCTTGAGCAACGAACCCTGGCCCATGCGCAGCAGGTTCAGGTAGCTGTTTTCCCAGCGGTGCAGGAAGTTGCGGATCTGTTCGCCACTGGCGTTTTCCCAACTGCCCCAGATCCCGGTCAGTGGGCCGCGGGTGATGCCCATGCCCAGCACGTCGAACAGTTGCTGGGTCAGCTTGAACATCTCCGGCGACAGGTGCTGCAGGCTGTAGTCGAGTTTTTTCAGGGTGTCTTCAATCCCGCTGGCGACTTCCTGGGCGCTGGCCACGCCTTCCAGCAGCACCGGGATCACCGCGCGCAGAAACGGCAAGTCGCTGCTGCGCAACAGGGCAAAGCCGCTGGCCGGAGTGCTGCTGGAGCAACCGCTGAGGCTCGCGCCCAGCCCGGCGGTAGCCAGGAAGGCGCTGGCGCACAGGCCGATTTTCAGGACGCCGCGCCGCGACAGCGCGGGTGAATCAGTCAGGCTTGGGTTCATTGTTATGGTTATCCCGAGGGTGGCGGTATCAGCGGATAAACAGCTTCTGGATCAGCTTCTGGACCGATTTGCCGTAGGGCGGGTAGATCAACTTCGCGGCGTTCAGGCGCTGCTTGACCAGCACGCTCTTGGCCTTGCTGAACGTGAGGAACCCTTCATGGCCGTGGTAGTGGCCCATGCCCGACGGGCCGATGCCGCCGAAAGGCATGTCGTCCTGAGCCACATGCAGCAGCGTGTCGTTCAGGCATACGCCGCCGGAGTGGGTTTCGTGGAGTACGCGGTTCTGTTCGCGCTTGTTGTAGCCGAAGTAGTACAGGGCCAGTGGGCGAGGCCGCTGATTGATGTAGGCAAAGGCTTGGTCGATGCCGCGATAAGGCACGATCGGCAGCACCGGGCCGAAGATTTCGTCCTGCATCACCGTCATTTCATCGCTGACATTCAACAGCAGGCTGTGGGCCATGCGCCGTGCCTGGCCCTGGTCGTACAGAGGGATCAGGGTGGCGCCTTTGTCGGTGGCGTCCTTCACGTAGGCGTTGAGCCGGGCCAGTTGCCGTTCGTTGATGATGGCGGTGTAGTCCGGGTTGTTGGCCAGTGTCGGGTAAAAACCACGAAGCGCCTTGCTGTAGGCCTCGACGAAACCCTCGACGCGATCTTCCGGCACCAGCACGTAGTCCGGCGCCACGCAGGTTTGCCCGGCGTTCAGGGCCTTGCCGAAGGCGATGCGTTCGGCGGCGTCCTTGAGGGGCACATCGGCGGAAACGATCGCCGGCGATTTGCCGCCCAGTTCCAGCGTGACCGGAGTCAGATGCTCGGCCGCCGCGCGCATCACATGTTTACCGATGCTGGTGGCGCCGGTGAACAGCAGATGATCGAAGCGCAGCCTGGAAAACGCCATGCCGACGTCGGCCTCGCCCAGCACCACGCACACCAGATCTTCGGGGAAGACCTTCGCCAGCAGGGTCTTGAGCAGTTCGCCGGTGGCCGGGGTCGATTCGCTGAGTTTGAGCATCACCCGATTGCCCGCGGCCAACGCACCGACCAATGGCCCGATGGCCAGGTACAGCGGGTAGTTCCAGGGCACGATCACCCCGACCACGCCCAGCGGTTGGTAGATGACTTTGGCCGAGGCGGGCTGGAAGGCAATGCCTACAGCACGGCGGGAAGGTTTCATCCAGCCACTGAGGTGTTTGCTCGCATAGTGAATGCCATGCAGGCTGGGCATCAGTTCGGCGAACAGGGTTTCGTCGGCGCTGCGATGGCTGAAGTCCTGGCTGATCGCGTCGATCAGCGCCTGGCGTTCGTCGCTGAGCACCTCGCGCAAGGCCTTGAGCCATTGCTGGCGTTGCGCGGCCGGCGGCATCGGGTTGGCGGCATAGGCGCGGCGTTGGGCGTCGAACAGGCCCTGGAGTTGATCCAGTGTCTGGGAATCTTGCGGGTAGGCAACGTTGGCAGACATGGTGCAGTCCCGGATTGTTATTGGTCTGCCTGGATTTTTAGAGTTATTGCTCTAAATTGTCAAATGGCATTGCAGCCACAACTGGATTTATCCCGGCAAGGTTAGGCCGTAAGATGGTCGATCACGTGTACAGAAGCTGATCCCCTATGGCACCACGAGTAAAGACCAGCGAGCGCATTGTGCAAACCAGCCTGGAGCTTTTTAACCAGCAGGGCGAGCGCAGTGTCAGCACCAACCATATCGCCGCCCATATGGAAATTTCGCCGGGCAACCTGTACTACCACTTCCCCAACAAGCAGGCGATCATCGCCGTGCTGTTTCGCGAATACGAAGCCTTGGTCGACAGTTTCCTGCGCCCGCCCCAGGGTCGCACCATGGTGGTGGAGGACAAGCGCTTCTACCTGCAGGCGGTCCTGGCCGGCATGTGGCGCTACCGTTTCCTGCACCGTGACCTCGAACACCTGCTGGAGAGCGACCCGGAACTGGCCACCGGCTACCGGCGCTTTTCCCAGCGTTGCCTGATTCAGGGTGGCGCCATTTACCGGGGGTTTGTCGATGCCGGCATTCTCAATATGGACCCGGTGCAAACCGAGGCGCTGACCCTCAACGCCTGGATCATCCTTACCTCCTGGGTGCGGTTTTTGTGTACCACCAATGAAAAATCCACACATTTGAGCGCCGAAGCGATCAAGCGTGGGGTGTATCAGGTGCTAGTGCTGGAAGCGGGGTTTGTCACGCCGCAGGCCAAAGCGGCGGTGGATGCACTGTTCAAAGAGTTTTACGTGCCGTTGAACCAGGCACTGGAAGAAGTGAAGTAGGATCTTTCCCGAATTTGTTCACAGGAGTCTGTCATGCCACTTGCCCAACTGATCAGCCCCCAGCAACTGGCCGAGCGCCAACAGCGCGGCGCTCTGGTGATACTTGACTGCCGCTTTGCCCTGGAAGACCCGGACTACGGAATGTGCAGCTACGCCGAAGGGCATATCGAAGGCGCGCAATATGCTGACCTGGAGCGCCATCTCAGTGGGCCGGTGACCAAGGGCGTGACCGGGCGTCACCCGTTGCCGCAGGCGCAGACGCTCGCCGAGCAACTGCGTGCCTGGGGCATCAATGCCGATACCGATGTGGTGCTCTACGACGACGGCCCGGGTGTTTATGCCGCTCGCACCTGGTGGTCGCTGGCGTGGCTGGGCAAGCGTGATGGCGTGTTTATCCTGGACGGTGGCTTGAAGGCTTGGCACGCGGCCGGCTTCCCGTTAAGCCTGGATGCGCCGGTGATCGAGCGCGGCACCTTTGTCGGCACGCCGGACAATCGCCTGCTACTGGATGCCAAGCAGCTGCAAAAACGCCTGGGCCAACCGGGCCTGACCCTGCTCGACGCCCGCGCCCAGCCGCGCTTTCGCGGCGATGTCGAGCCTATCGACCCGATTGCCGGGCACATTCCCGGCGCGCAATGTGCGGTGTTCACCGAAAACCTGGACAGCGATGGGCGTTTCCTGCCGGCCGAGCAGCTCAAGCAGCGCTTCGCCGCCCAGTTGCAAGGCCGTTCGCCGGATGAACTGGTGGCGTATTGCGGTTCGGGCGTGACGGCGTGCCATAACCTGTTCGCCCTGAGCCTGGCGGGTTACCCGTTGGGCAAGTTGTATGCGGGATCGTGGAGCGAGTGGATTACCGATCCGACGCGGGAAATCGCGACGGGCGACTGAGTTGTCCTGCGTGTAAACCCACCTTGTTTAACGGGGTTGTGTCAGCAGCCATTGCGGAATCCGCCGCTCCAGGTAGTAACCGGGGCGCTTCAGCGAACCGTCGACAAACCCCACATGCCCACCCTTGGCCAGCAATTCGAACTCGGTGCAATCCGACAACTCGCTGGCTTCGGGCAGGCTATGGGCGAAGACAAACGGGTCATCGGCCGCCTGGATGATCAGGGTTGGCGTGCGGATATCGCCCAGGTAGTAACGGCTCGACGCGCGGCGGTAATAGTCTTCGGCACTGAGAAAACCATGCAGCGGCGCGGTGACCCGGCCGTCGAAGTCCCAGAACGTGTGCATCTTCTCCAGAGACCCGAGTGCCTCCAGGGCCTTGAGCCCTTCAGCACGACCATCCTGTAAAAAGCGGCTTTGCTTGACGCGGATATACGCCACCATCTCGCGCATGAAGTGCTTTTGGTACACCCGCGAAAAGCCCAGGCCGATGCGATCGGCGCACTGATCCAGACGAAACGGCACCGACACCGCCGCCGCGCCTTGCAGCCCCGAATTCGCGCCGGTTTCGCCCAAATGCTTGAGCAGCACGTTGCCCCCCAGGGAATAACCCACCGCATACAACGGCGCCAACGGCCGCTTGGCGCGCAGATGGGCAATCGCTGCCGCCAGGTCTTCGCTGGCGCCCGAGTGGTAGCTGCGCGCCAACAGGTTCGGCTCGCCCGAGCATCCGCGCCAGTTCAAGGCCGCACTGGCCCAGCCCAGGGCGGCGAGGGCTTTTTGCAGGCCGGCCACGTAAGGCGAGTTGGACGAGCCGGTCAGCCCATGCAGTACCAGCACCAACGGCGCTTGCGCGTCATGGGGGCCATGCCAGTCGAGGTCAAGAAAGTCGCCGTCGTCCAGCCACAGGCGTTCGCGTGGGCGTTCGAGGTGCGTGGTCGGGCGCCACAGCGGCCCCCACAACGTTTGCAGATGAGGGTTGCCGAGGCCGAAGGCGGGTTTGAACAGGTCTGAAGAGGGGGTCATGACACTCTCTGTGGCACGCGGACTCACTGTGGCGAGCGAGCTTGCTCGCCACAAAAGCCCGTTCAGGCCGAGGGCTGTACCGAACGTTGCCACAATGCGTAATACACCCGCCCGGATTTCTGTTCCCGGTGCAGGCGCCAGCTGCCGGGCAGGCCCAGGCTGGATGGCGCGCTTTCGCTTTCAGTGTAGATCCACGAGTCCGGCGCCAGCCATTGGCGCTCTTCCAGCAACGCGCACACGGTCGGCAGCAGGTTCTGGTTGAACGGCGGGTCGAGGAACACCACGTCGTATTCGCTGGCGGCCTGGGTTTCCAGGTAGCGCAACGCGTCGGCGGTCTGCACCTGGCCGTTGGTGCAACGCAGGGTGCCCAGGTGTTCCTTGAGGCTGGACACCGCCACATTGCTGGCATCCAGCGCCTGTGCCTGGGCCGCGCCACGGGACAGCGCCTCGAGGAACAGCGCGCCGCTGCCGGCAAACGGGTCGAGTACCTTGGCCCCGGCGATGTAGGGTGCCAGCCAGTTGAACAGGGTTTCACGCACGCGATCCGGCGTTGGGCGCAGGCCCACGACGTCGGGGAAGCTGAGCTTGCGGCTGCCCCATTCACCACCAATGATGCGCAGTTGGCCCACACCGTTATGCACGTTGTGGACAGGTTTTTTCGGGCGAGATGAACTGGCCATTAATGCTCCGGAACCCCGAGCGGCTGCTCGGCAGGTTTATCAGTGGGGGGCGGTAGTGGCTTTTGCGCAGTCGTCGGGCCGGCGGTCACGATGACCATCTTGTCGGCGCTCAGGTGTTTGTTCAAAGCCGCTTTGACCTGTTCTACGGTCAGGGCCTGGGATTGTTTCATGAAATCTTCCAGATAGCTCAGCGGCAGGTTGTAGAAACCCATGGCGCCCAGCTGCCCGACGATATCGGCGTTGCTCGCGGTGGACAGCGGGAAGCTGCCGCTCAGCTCGCGCTTGGCGTCATCCAGCTCCTTTTGCGTCGGACCGGTCTTGAGGTAGTCGGCCAGCACGTCTTCCACCAGGCGCAGGGTGCCGCCGCTCATTTCCGCGCGGGTCTGCAGGTTGATCATGAACGGGCCGCGCACTTGCATCGGCGAGAAACCGGAGTAGACGCCGTAGGTCAGGCCGCGCTTCTCGCGCACTTCACTCATCAAGCGGGTGCCGAAGCCCCCGCCGCCGAGGATCTGGTTGCCCAGGGACAGGGCGGCGTAGTCCGGGTCGGCGCGATCGATGCCCAGTTGCGCGAACAACAGGTGCGTCTGTTTGGACGGGAACTCGATATGGCTCAAACCGGCCTTGGGCTCGGTCGGCTGGGCGATCTTCGCCAGGGCCGGGCCTTTGGGCAGCGAGGCCGAGACCTTGGCGGTCATGGCTTCGGCCTCGGCGCGGGTCAGGTCGCCCACCACGGCAATCACAGCGTTACCCGCGGCATACGCCTTGGCGTGGAATGCCTGCAACTGTGCCTGGGTGATTTTCGGAACGCTCTCGGCCGTGCCTTCGCTCGGGTGAGCATACGGGTGGTCGCCGTACAGGCGCTTGAACAGCTCCAGGCTCGCCAGTTTGCCGGGGTTCTGCTTCTGATACTCAAAGCCGGCGAGGATCTGGTTCTTGATGCGCGCCAGGGAGTCGGCGGGGAAGGTCGGTTTGCCGATCACCTGGTCAAACAGCGCCAGGGCGGCGTCGCGCTTGTCGCTGTCGCTCAGGCCGCGCAGGGACACCAGCGCCATGTCGCGGTAAGCGCCATTGCCGAAGTCCGCGCCGAGGCCTTCAAAGCCGCTGGCGATCTGGCTCACATTCTTGCCCGGCACGCCTTCGTTGAGCATGGCGTTGGTCATCAGCGCCACGCCGGGGACGTTGCCGTCCTGGCTGCTGCCGGCGGCGAACAGGATACGCATGTCGAACATCGGCAGTTCGTGGGCTTCGACGAACAGCACCTTGGCGCCTTCGGCGGTGTTCCAGGTCTGCACGTCGAGCTTGCGGTTGGTCGGCGCCTTGCCGTCCAGTTCCGCCAGGGATTGCAGTGTGTGGGTCGACTGGGCTTTTTCCAGCGCCGGGCTGGCGACGGATTCGCTTGGGCGCAGGAAATACACCGCGCTCGCCGCGATCAGGGTGACGGCGATCAGGCCGGGCAGGATCAGGCGGCTGCTTTTGCGATCACTCATGAGCGGTCTCCTCAGGCAGGACATGGGCGACGCTGAGACGTTCGCGGGTGAAATAGGTACGTGCGGCCTTCTGGATATCGTCCGGGGTCACGCTTTGCAGGTCGGCCAGTTCGGTGTCCATCAGTTTCCAGGACAGGCCGACGGTTTCCAGGGAACCGATGGCGGTCGCCTGGCTGGTGATCGAGTCGCGCTGGTAGACCAGGCCGGCAATGACCTGGGCGCGGATACGCTCCAGTTCCTCGGCGGTCGGCGGCTTGGCTTTGAGTTCTTCCAGCAGGCGCCACAGGCCGGCTTCGGCTTGTGCGATGGTCTTTTTCTTCTGCTGGTTCGGTGTGGCGCTCAGGGTGAACAGGCTGTCACCGCGGGTGTAGGCGTCGTAGTTGGTGGAGGCGGAGGAGACCAGCTCTTCACCGCGTTCGAGCCGTTCCGAAATGCGCGCGCTGTAGCCGCCGTCGAGCAGGGCCGAGATCAGGCGCAGGGCTTGTACCGAGCGTTTGTCTGGCGCGGTGGCCAGGCCGGGCACGTTGAAGCCCAGGATCACGCTCGGCAGTTGGGTCTGCACATGCATCGTCAGCAGGCGCTCGCCGGGCTCGGCCAGTTCCAGCGGGATCTTCGCCGGAGGCACGTCACGCTTGGGGATCGGACCAAAATAGCGCTGGGCCAGATTCTTCACCTCGTCCGGGGTCACGTCGCCGACCACCACCAGGGTGGCGTTGTTCGGCACGTACCAGGACTGGTACCAGTGGCGCAGTTCTTCGACCTTCATGCGGTCGAGGTCGGCCATCCAGCCGATGGTCGGCGTGTGGTAGCCGCTGGCCGGGAAGGCCATGGCCTTGAAGCGCTCGAAGGCCTTGGACATCGGGTTGTCGTCGGTGCGCAGGCGGCGTTCTTCCTTGATGACTTCGATTTCGCGGCTGAACTCGTCGGCCGGCAGGCGCAGACTGGCCATGCGGTCGGCTTCCAGCTCAAAGGCGACACCCAGGCGGTCACGCGCCAGCACTTGGTAGTAGGCGGTGTAGTCGTCGCTGGTGAAGGCGTTCTCTTCGGCGCCCAGGTCGCGCAGGATCAGCGAGGCTTCGCCGGGGCCGACCTTGGAGCTGCCCTTGAACATCATGTGTTCCAGGGCGTGGGACAAACCGGTCTGGCTCGGGGTTTCGTAGCTCGAACCGACTTTGTACCAGACCTGGGAAACCACCACCGGCGCGCGATGGTCTTCGCGCACGACCACTTTGAGGCCGTTATCCAGGGTGAATTCATGGGTGGGTTGTGGGTCGGCAGCCAAGGCTGAGAGGGGCAGACAAACTGTGCTGAGCAGCAGGCCTGCGGCGCGGCGGGCTAGAGCATTCATTCGTTTTTAAACCTGTTGGGCTGCCCGCTTGGTCTTAGCGTCGGCGGGCGAGGAGGTGCTAGGATACTGATCCGATTTGGGGACGGCCACTGCGGCAGTCATCTTGTTCCGGACCCAGTCGTAGGAATATTGAAGTAGAGGGTGATTTTCCCCGACAATCTTCATCTTTTCGCCGATGTTATCGCTTCAATTCCATATTGAATCGATTTGTTGAGGCCTTTATTTACGCCTTACAAAATGTTGCGCATGAACGAGCGAGCGTTAAAGCAGTCTGTTCTGCATCGAATTTTTATTTACCGAGGCGCCCTTGGCGCGTCGCTACCTTGAGATAGCCGTCCTCCATGTTTGGTTCCAACGACGACAAGAAGAGCCCAGCTGCGGCTGGCGAGAAAAAAGGCCTGTTCGGATGGCTGCGCAAAAAGCCGCAGGAAACCGTCGTCGAACAGCCGCAGGTTCAATATGAGCCGATCCCTGAGCCCTTGGTAGGTGCCGAACCGACCGCGCCGTTGGCGCAAGCCGAGCCTGAGCACAAACCGTGGCTGGCACTGCCGGTGGCCGAAGAGCCCGTGGCACTGGTCGAAGATGTGCAGGCCGAGCATGTGACGCCGCCGATTCCGCAGGTTGAGCCGGTGGCGGTCGAGCCGACTCCCGCACCTGTTGTGGCCGCGGCGCCCGCCGTGATCGCGCCGTCGCCCGTGGTTGCCGCCGAACCGAGCAAAACCGGGTTCTTCGCCCGTCTCAAGCAAGGCCTGAGCAAAACCAGCGCGACCATCGGCGAAGGCATGGCCAGCCTGTTCCTGGGCCGGAAGACCATCGATGACGAACTGCTGGATGACATCGAAACCCGTCTGCTGACCGCCGACGTGGGCGTCGAAGCCACCGCCGTGATCATCCAGAGCCTGACCCAGAAGGTCGCGCGCAAGCAGTTGACCGACGCCGATGCGCTGTACAAATCCCTGCAGGCCGAGCTGGCCGCGATGCTCAAGCCGGTCGAAGCGCCGTTGGTGATTACTCCGAAGAAGCCGTTCGTGATCCTGGTAGTCGGCGTCAACGGCGCCGGCAAGACCACCACCATCGGCAAACTGGCCAAGAAGCTGCAGTTGGAAGGCAAGAAAGTCATGCTCGCCGCCGGCGACACCTTCCGCGCCGCGGCCGTCGAGCAACTGCAGGTCTGGGGCGAGCGCAACAAGATCCCGGTCATCGCCCAGCACACCGGCGCCGATTCCGCTTCGGTGATCTTCGATGCCGTGCAAGCCGCCAAGGCCCGCAACATTGATGTGCTGATCGCCGATACCGCCGGTCGCCTGCACACCAAAGACAACCTGATGGAAGAGCTGAAGAAAGTGCGCCGCGTGATCGGTAAGCTCGACGGCGAGGCTCCGCACGAGGTGCTGCTGGTGCTTGACGCCGGTACTGGCCAGAACGCCATCAGCCAGGCCAAACAATTCCACCAGACGGTGCAACTGACCGGCCTGGCATTGACTAAGCTCGACGGCACGGCCAAGGGCGGCGTGATCTTCGCCCTGGCCAAGCAGTTCGGGTTGCCGATTCGGTATATCGGCGTCGGTGAAGGTATCGACGACCTGCGCACCTTTGAAGCCGAACCCTTTGTCCAGGCACTGTTTGCCGAGCGGGAGCGTTCATGATTCGATTCGAACAGGTCGGTAAACGCTATGCCAATGGGCATGTCGGCTTGCATGAGCTGAGTTTTCGAGTGCGTCGCGGCGAATTCTTGTTTGTCACCGGCCATTCGGGTGCCGGCAAAAGTACCCTGTTGCGCCTGCTGCTGGCCATGGAACGTCCGACCACCGGCAAGCTGTTGCTGGCCGGCCAGGATCTGGCCACCATCAGCAATGCGCAGATCCCGTTCCTGCGCCGCCAGATCGGCGTGGTGTTCCAGAACCACCAGTTGCTGTTCGATCGCACGGTGTTCAATAACATTGCGTTGCCGTTGCAGATCCTTGGGCTGTCCAAGGCCGAAATCATCAAGCGCGTGGACTCGGCGCTGGAGCGCGTGGCGTTGTCGGACAAGACCGACCTCTACCCCGGCGACCTGTCCACCGGCCAGCAACAGCGCGTCGGCATCGCCCGCGCCATCGTCCACCGCCCGGCCTTGCTGCTGGCGGACGAACCCACCGGTAACCTCGACCCGCGCCTGGCGGCCGAGATCATGGGCGTGTTCGAAGACATCAACCGCCTGGGCACCAGCGTGCTGATCGCCAGTCACGACCTGGCACTGATCGCGCGCATGCGCCATCGCATGCTGACCCTGCAACGCGGTCGCCTGATCGGCGACGGGGAGGCTGGCGTATGAGTGCGACACGCAGCCCCAAGGTTTCCGAGCGCGTGGCGCCGAAACCGGCCGACCCGCAACCGAAAAAGAAAAAACACGACGAAGACGACGGCCCGGATTTCGCCACGCTGCTGCGTGCCTGGATCGAAAGCCATCGTGCCAGCCTGCTCGACAGCCTGCGTCGCCTGGGCAAGCAACCGATCGGCAGCTTTTTCACCTGCCTGGTGATGGCCGTGGCCTTGAGCCTGCCCATGGGCTTGTCGCTGCTGCTTAATAATGTGGAGCGCCTGGGCGGTTCCTGGCAGCGCGCCGCGCAGATTTCGCTGTACCTGAACCTGGATGCCAGCGCCAAAGACGGCGAGGCCCTGCGCGAAGAGATCAAGAACCTGCCGGGCGTGGCGGATGCCGAGTACATCAGCCGCGATCAGGCCCTCGAGGAGTTCCAGCAACAGTCCGGCCTGGGCGAGGCGCTCAAGGAGCTGCCGCAGAACCCGCTGCCGGGGGTGGTGCTGGTGACGCCGAATGAAGTCGACAAACCGGCCCTGGAGGCCCTGCGACAAAAACTCGCAGAGATGCCCAAGGTGCAACAGGCGCAACTTGATCTAGTCTGGGTAGAGCGCCTGGCGGCGATCCTCAAGCTGGGCGACCGCTTTGTGTTCGGCCTGACGGTGTTGTTGGTGTCTGCATTACTTTTGGTGATAGGTAATACCATTCGTCTTCATATTGAAAACCGTCGCACCGAGATAGAAGTGATTAAACTGGTCGGCGGCACGGACAGCTATGTGCGTCGTCCTTTTCTGTACATGGGCGCGCTTTATGGCTTCGGTGCGGGGATTTTGTCCTGGGGCTTGTTGGCGTTCGGCCTGGACTGGCTGAACGACGCGGTCATCGGGCTGGCCGGCTTGTACGGCAGTGATTTCGCCCTGGCCGGGGTGCCGGTCGCCGATGGTCTGTCGCTCTTGCTTGGCGCGGTCTTGTTGGGGTATATCGGTGCGTGGATTGCGGTCGCACGGCATTTACGTGAGCTGGCACCGAAGTAGTTAATGTCAGATTAATGTGGTTTCGTTTGTATTGACCGTATCAGTGGTTTAGGGAACTTGTCCTACGGTTCCCGGTCAATTTTCGCAGTGCTGAACTGCACGAGTTATGTGAGTCGGAGGTTTTTTCGTATGACCACTTCTTTGCAACCTGTTTATGCCTTGGTCCCGGGTGCGAACCTGGAGGCCTATGTGCACACGGTCAACAGCATTCCATTGCTGACACCGGAGCAGGAGCGTGAACTGGCCGAGAGTCTCTACTATGAGCAGGATTTGGGGGCGGCTCGGCAGATGGTGCTCGCCCACCTGCGTTTTGTCGTACATATCGCCCGTAGCTATAGCGGCTACGGCCTGGCCCAGGCTGACCTGATCCAGGAAGGCAACGTCGGCCTGATGAAGGCAGTGAAGCGCTTCAACCCGGAAATGGGTGTGCGCCTGGTGTCGTTCGCCGTTCACTGGATCAAGGCGGAAATCCACGAGTTCATCCTGCGCAACTGGCGCATCGTGAAAGTCGCGACCACCAAGGCCCAGCGCAAGCTGTTCTTCAACCTGCGCAGCCAGAAAAAACGCCTGGCGTGGCTGAACAACGAAGAAGTCCACCGCGTGGCCGAAAGCCTCGGTGTGGAGCCGCGTGAAGTGCGCGAGATGGAAAGCCGCCTGACCGGCCATGACATGGCCTTCGACCCGGCCGCCGAGGCGGACGACGACAGCGCCTTCCAATCGCCGGCCAACTACCTGGAAGACCACCGGTACGACCCGGCGCGTCAACTGGAAGACGCCGACTGGAGCGACAACTCCAACCACAACCTGCACGAAGCGCTGGAAGTGCTGGACGACCGCAGCCGTGACATCCTCTACCAGCGCTGGCTGGCCGAAGAAAAAGCCACGCTGCACGACCTGGCGCAGAAGTACAACGTGTCGGCTGAGCGGATTCGTCAGCTTGAGAAAAGCGCGATGAACAAGCTGAAGCTGTCGATCGCCGCTTAAACTGTGGGAGGGGCGGTGCGACGATTCGACTTGCCCCCGATAGCTGAGTGTCAGTCGACATCAAGGTGACTGATCCATTGCTATCGGGGGCAAGCCCCCTCCCACATTTATTTCTGTGTTGTGTCAGTCGGACCAAGGCGCCTTGCGCGAATTGTTCAACTCAACCAGATAGCCATTCCCACCCAGCTGGCTCATCTGCTGGCGAATCCATGCCGCCCGCCGTGCCACATAGGCCGTTGGATGGCTGGCGCTCCATACCCGAGGATTGGGTAACACCGCCGCCAGATAGCTGGCCTGCTGCCGAGAAAGCGCCTTGGCACTCACCCCGAAGTGATGCTGCGCCGCCGCTTGCGCACCGAACACCCCTTCATCCCATTCCACGCTGTTGAGGTACACCTCAAGGATCCGCTGCTTGGGCCACAGCACCTCGATCAGCCCGGTAAACCAGGCCTCCAGGCCCTTGCGCAGATAACTGCGGCCGGACCACAGGAACAGGTTCTTCGATACCTGCTGGCTCAGCGTACTGGCGCCGCGGATCGAGCCGCCGCGCTCGTTGTGCAGGAGCGCCGCCTGGATCGCGCCGAAATCGAAGCCCCAATGTTGTGGGAAACGCTGGTCTTCACCCGCCATCACCGCCACTTTGAGGTCGTTGGAGATCTCATCCCACGGCACCCAGGTGCGCTGCAGGTCAATCGGTTCGCCGTCAAACCAGGATTCGATCTTGCGCTCCACCATCAGCGCCGTGAACGGCGGCGGTACGACACGAAACAGCAGCACCAGCAACACGCTGCCGATGGCAAACCATTTCACGGCTTTGAGAAAACGATTGAAGAGGACATGCAGCATAGAGATGGCTTGGCCGAACCCGTTGAGCGGGCCATTATACAGACCCTGCCCAATGAGTCTGACTGGAGTTCCTCATGCTGCGTGGCTTTCTGATGCTGGCTGCTTTTTTCGGCTTCACCGGTGTCGCCCTCGGTGCGTTCGCCGCCCACGGCTTGAAAAACCGCCTGAGCGCCGAGTACCTGGCGATTTTCCATACCGGCGTGACCTACCAACTGGTCCACACCCTGGCGCTGTTCGGCGTGGCGTTGCTCGCGGCGCACCTGCCTGGCCGCCTGGTCACGTGGGCGGGCGTGTCGTTCGTCGTCGGCATCCTGCTGTTCTCCGGCAGCCTGTACGTGCTGACGATGACTGGCATCAGCAAGCTCGGCATCATCACGCCGTTCGGTGGCCTGGCGTTTCTGCTCGGTTGGTTCCTCCTGGGGCTGGCGGCGTGGCGCTTGCAGCAGGCGGCCTGAAGCGCGCTGCTGATCAAAGGGTCTTGGGCCAGCTACGCCAATCGGGCTAGAATGCTTGCCCCTAAAAACGATGGCGGCCCATGGCATGCGCATTCAGTTGAACGGCGAACCTTTTGAACTGCCCGACGGCGAAACCGTTGCGGCCCTGCTGACCCGTCTGGACCTGACCGGGCGTCGCGTCGCAGTGGAGCTCAACCAGGATATCGTCCCGCGTAGCCAACACGTCGAGACTGCGCTCACCGAAGGTGACCAGGTCGAAGTGGTCCACGCCATCGGCGGCGGCTAGTCGTCCGGCGCCCAGGCACGCCACCCCGGATTCTGCAGAACCTCACCCCACTTCGAGGATTTCCCATGAGCATCGTTCGTAGCGACAAGCCCTTCGTCCTGGCCGGTCGTACCTACCAGTCCCGTCTGCTGGTAGGCACCGGCAAGTATCGCGATATGGAAGAAACCCGCCTGGCCATCGAAGCCTCGGGCGCCGAGATCGTGACCGTGGCCGTGCGCCGCACCAACATCGGCCAGAACCCGGGCGAACCGAACCTGCTGGATATCCTGCCGCCGGACCGCTACACCATCCTGCCGAACACCGCCGGCTGCTACGACGCCATCGAAGCTGTGCGTACCTGCCGCCTGGCCCGTGAGCTGCTCGACGGCCACAACCTGGTGAAGCTGGAAGTGCTGGCCGACCAGAAAACCCTGTTCCCCAACGTGATCGAAACCCTCAAGGCCGCCGAAACCCTGGTCAAGGAAGGCTTCGACGTGATGGTCTACACCAGCGATGACCCGATCATCGCCCGCCAACTGGCCGAAATCGGCTGCATCGCCGTGATGCCGCTGGCCGGCCTGATCGGCACCGGCCTTGGGATCTGCAACCCGTACAACCTGCAGATCATCCTCGAAGAAGCCAAGATCCCGGTGCTGGTGGATGCGGGCGTGGGCACTGCCTCCGACGCGACCATCGCCATGGAGCTGGGCTGCGAAGCGGTGCTGATGAATTCGGCCATCGCCAATGCCCAACAGCCGATCATGATGGCCGAAGCCATGAAACACGCCATCGTCGCGGGCCGCCTGGCCTACCTCGCCGGGCGCATGCCGAAAAAACTCTACGCCAGCGCCTCCTCGCCGCTGGATGGTCTGATCAAGTAAGAGCCATTGATGACTGAATCAAACGAAACGCCGAACACCGTGGAACAGGGCGACGAGTCCAAGCACCGCCGCATCAAGAGCTTTGTGATGCGCGCCGGTCGCATGACCGAAGGCCAGCAAAAGGGCCTGGAGCAAGGCACGCCGCTGTTCGTCCTGCCCCTGGCCGACGCGCCGGTGGACTATGACCAAGTGTTCGGCCGTTCGGCCCCGCGCTCCCTGGAAATCGGCTTCGGTATGGGCCACTCCCTGCTGGAAATGGCCGCCGCCGCGCCGGAACAGGATTTCATCGGTGTGGAAGTCCATCGCCCAGGTGTCGGCGCGCTGCTCAATGGCGTGCTGACCCAGGGTTTGACCAACCTGCGGGTGTACGACTGCGACGCGATTGAAGTGCTCAACCGCTGCATCGCCGACAACAGCCTCGATCGCCTGATGCTGTTCTTCCCCGACCCATGGCACAAAAGCCGTCACCACAAGCGCCGCATCGTCCAGGCGTCCTTCGCGGAACTGGTACGCAGCAAGCTGAAAGTCGGCGGTATCTTGCACATGGCCACCGACTGGGAACCCTATGCGGAATACATGCTGGAAGTGATGAACGTCGCCCCTGGCTACCGCAACCTGGCCGAAGACGGCAAATGCGTGCCACGCCCGGCCGAGCGCCCGATCACCAAGTTCGAACGCCGCGGCGAGCGGTTGGGGCATGGGGTGTGGGATTTGAAGTTCGAGAAAGTCGACTGATCAGCCAGTAACTTGGAATGCGGTCAAAAAATGTGGGAGGGGGCTTGCCCCCGATAGCGGTGGGTCAGTCATAGAGTGGTTGACTGACACTCTGCTATCGGGGGCAAGCCCCCTCCCACATTGGTTTTGTGTTGGGTTTGGGATCAGCGGCGGTCGGCGACGACGCCGATCAATACCAGCACCACCACCAATACCGGCGCCAGGCTGTAGTTATTGAACTGGCTCAGCCCCCGCACAATCCACGGCGTGGCGTAGATCAGCGCCGCGCCGCTGCCGATCATGCACAGCAGGGCCATCAACGGTACGCGCAAGGCGCCGGCGATGCTGCCCAGGCGGGCTTCGACCCAGCCTTTGATGTCGGCGCCGAACAGCACCAACAGGCAGCCGACCAGGGCCAGGGAGATTTCCGACAGGTTGCTGCGGCTCCAGCGGGATACGGTGGCGAGCAGGTCGAGTACCAAATCCATTCGATTTCCTTAAGAGCGATCAGCTCAAAAACTTCTGCAACAGGTCATTGAGAAAGAGTTGCCCGCGGTCAGTCGCCGCCAGGCGTGACGGTTCGACCTGCATTAAGCCACTTTGTTCTGCCTCGGTGCGGCCTTGCGCGAGGCTTGCCAGCGCCAGACCGGTGCGTTCGGCGTAGAGCTTGGCGTCGACGCCTTCGGTGAGGCGCAGGGCGTTCATCAGGAACTCGAACGGCAGCTCTTCGTTGGTCAGCGCGTTCGTGCCGGCCAGGAAGCTTTTGGCCGGGTTGAGGTAGTCCTTCGGTGCGCGGCTCTTCCAGGTGCGGACGATGCGCCCGTCCGGGTGGCTGAGCTTGCCATGGGCGCCAGCACCGATGCCGATGAAGTCGCCGAAGCTCCAGTAGTTGAGGTTATGTCGCGCCGCTCGCCCCGGTTGCGCATAGGCCGATACTTCATATTGCGCGTAACCGTGTTCGGCCAGCAGCGCCTGGCCAGCTTCCTGGATATCCCACAGGGTGTCGTCTTCCGGCAGCGTCGGCGGCTGGTTCCAGAATACGGTGTTGGGCTCCAGGGTCAGTTGGTACCACGACAAATGGGTCGGTTTGAGCGCGATGGCCTGGCGCAGGTCGCTCAGGGCGTCGTCCAGGGACTGATCGGGCAAGCCATGCATCAGGTCCAGGTTGAAGTTGTCGAACCCGGCCTGGCGCGCCATGCCGGCGGCGCGCACGGCTTCATCGCCGTTGTGGATACGGCCCAGGGCCGCGAGTTTTTCCTGCTGGAAGCTCTGGATGCCGATGGACAGGCGATTGATCCCCAGCTTGCGGTACGCCACGAACTTCTCTTGCTCGAACGTTCCCGGGTTGGCTTCCAGGGTGATCTCGATGTCGTCGGCAAACGGGATGCGTGCTTCCACGCCCTTGAGCAGGCGGCCCAGCGCGGCGGCACTGAACAGGCTCGGCGTGCCGCCACCGAAGAAGATCGAACTCAGTTCCCTGCCATAAACTGCGTGCAGGTCCTGATCGAGGTCGGCCAGCAGCGCATCGACGTACTCTTCTTCCGGCAACACAGGGCTGGCGGTGTGAGAGTTGAAGTCGCAATAAGGGCATTTGCGCACGCACCACGGGATGTGGATGTACAGCGCCAGGGGCGGCAGATGGGGCAGGGCCGCCCGTGGTGTTTGCGCACCGCCGTGGATCAGCGGCTGCGCGGAGGTGTTCTGGGTCATTTCAAGCCCAGGCGCTGGCGCAGCAAAGCCATGGCGCGGGCGCGGTGGCTGATCTGGTTTTTGTCGGCCGGGCTCAGTTCGGCGCTGGAGACATCGCGCTCCGGCACCCAGAACAGCGGGTCGTAGCCAAACCCATGCGCGCCGTTGGCCGCATGCAGGATGCGCCCGTGCCACAGGCCTTCGCAGAGGATCGGCAACGGATCGTCGGCATGTCGCACCAGGGCCAGCACGCAGACGAACTGCGCGCCACGCTCGGCATCCGGCACGTCCTTGAGCACATCGAGCAGCTTGGCGTTGTTCGCCGCGTCGCCTTTGCCGTCGGCATAGCGCGCCGAATAGATACCGGGGGCGCCGCCGAGGAAGTCCACCGCCAGGCCCGAGTCGTCCGCCAGCGCCGGCAGGCCGGACAGGCGCGCGGCATTGCGCGCCTTGAGGATGGCGTTCTCGACGAACGACAGGCCCGTTTCTTCGGGCTCGACCTGGCTGAACTCGCCGATCGAGCGCAGTTGCACGGACTCGCCGAGCATGGCCTGGAGTTCTTTGAGTTTGCCGGCGTTATGGCTGGCCAGCACGAGTTGAGTCAGGTTCATCAGTCCGCCGGAAACAGTTCCTGGTTGAATTGGAAACCATGGGCCTTGCCGCCGGTTTCAACGTTGATGGTGAAAACCCGCACTTCCTGTTGCGGCACGTTGTAGGGCGCGAGGTAATAGATCGCACCTTTTTCGGTAATCTGCTTGAACGTCAGGATTTCGCTCCTGCCGCTCAGGTCTTTGATCGTGCCGGTCACTTGCGCGGCTACGGGCGTCACGCCCTTGATCACGGTCACGTTGATCAAGCCCTTGTTCTTGCTGCGTACCACGCCGACAGCCTGGGCCGTATCGGGTTGCAGGAAGCTGGAGGTGAAGGTGTTGTAGTGTACGGTGATATCGCCAAATTCCTTCTGGCGCTTACTGTCGATGGCATCGGCGGCCATGGCGCTGACGCCCAGGCACGCGGTGAGTAGAAATACAGCCAGGCGTCTCATATTCGTCTTCCTCGAAAATAGTTAGACGGCGATCTTGTGGTCTGTCAGGCCCGGGCTGCTGACCCGGTAAATCCCGATTTCACCCAACAGGTTGGGCCATAGTTTACTCGCCCAGCCGTGGCGGTGCTGTTGATCGACGGCAAGGCGGTTGATCACCTTGGCTTCCCGCTCGCCACACAGGGCTTCGAAGTCTTCGAAGGTGCAAAAGTGGATGTTCGGCGTGTTGTACCACGTGTACGGCAGGAAATCCGACACCGGCATGCGGCCCTTGGTGGCCAGGTACCAGCGGCAGCGCCAGTGACCGAAGTTGGGGAAGGTGATGATGCACTGGCGGCCGACGCGCAGCATTTCGTCGAGGATGCGGTCCGGGTAATGCACCGCCTGCAGGGCCTGGGTCATCACCACGACGTCGAAGCTGTTGCTGGCAAAGTTGCCCAGGCCCTTGTCCAGGTCCTGCTCGATCACGTTGATGCCCTTGGCCACGCACTCGGCGATGTTGTCCGGGTCGTTTTCCAGGCCATAGCCGGTGACTTGCTTGTTGTCGCGCAGCCAGCTCAGCAGTTCGCCATTGCCGCAGCCAAGGTCGAGCACGCGGCTGCCGGCGGGTATCCAGTCTTGGATGATTTCCAGGTCGGCTCTCATGGCGTTCTCACAGAGTTATGCGGTTCATGTAGTTACTGAACGCCTGCAGATAACGAGGAATCGGGATCAGGAAGGCGTCGTGGCCTTGCGGAGCATCGATTTCCAGGTAGCAGACGTCTTTCTTCGCCGCCATCAAGGCATCCACCAGTTCCCGCGAGCGGGCCGGCGAGAAGCGCCAGTCGGTGGTGAACGACATCACGCAGAACTTGGCCGACGCGCCCTCGAAGGTTTTCGCCAGGTCGTCGTCGAAGTTGGCGGCCGGGTCGAAGTAGTCCAGGGCCTTGGTCATCAGCAGGTAGGTGTTGGCGTCAAACCGCCCGGAGAACTCTTCGCCCTGATAGCGCAGGTAGCTTTCCACCTGGAACTCGACGCTGTGGAAGTCGTAGTTGAGCTTCTCGCTCTTGAGGCCGCGGCCGAATTTCTCGCCCATGGAATCGTCGGACAGGTAGGTGATATGCCCAACCATCCGCGCCAGCATCAAGCCGCGCTTGGGGATCACGCCGGCTTCCTGGAACGAACCGCCGTGGAAGTCCGGGTCGGTCAGGATCGCCTGGCGCGCCACTTCGTTGAAGGCGATGTTCTGCGCCGACAACTTGGGGGCCGAGGCGATGGCCAGGCAATGGCGCACGCGATCGGGGTAAGTGATGGTCCACTGCAGGGCCTGCATGCCGCCGAGGCTGCCGCCGATCACGGCGGCCCATTGCTGGATGCCCAGCCGGTCGGCCAGACGCGCCTGGCTGTGGACCCAGTCTTCCACGGTCAGCACCGGGAAGTCGGCGCCGAAGGGCTTGCCGGTTTCCGGGTTGAGGCTGCTGGGGCCGGTCGAGCCGTTGCAGCCGCCGAGGTTGTTCAGGCTGACCACAAAGAACTTGTTGGTATCGATGGGCTTGCCGGGGCCGATGCAGCTGTCCCACCAGCCGGGCTTGCGCTCGTCGACGCTGTGGAAGCCCGCGGCGTGATGATGGCCGGACAAGGCGTGGCAGATCAGCACGGCGTTGCTCGCCGTGGCGTTCAACTGGCCGTAGGTTTCATAGATCAGGTCGTAGGCTGGCAGCGAACGTCCGCAGGCCAGGGCCAGCGGTTCGCTGAAGTGCGCCATTTGGGGCACGACCAGTCCAACAGAATCGGGGGGGAAGGCAGCTGGCATCGACCCTGCTCTCGTTTAAATGAGGCGTAAGTCTAAAGACCGCTGCCCCTAGCGGCAAGCAAAGGCCGGAGGTTATCCGGCCCTGACACGCAAGCGGGGCCGAATCAGATCAACCCGAACAGCTCTTTGGGCATGAACGCATAGAACGCCAGGCGCGGGATCACCCAGCTTTGCAGGAGCTGGATCGCGATAAACGCGAAGATCGGCGAGATGTCCAGACCGCCCAGGTTGGGGATCAACCGGCGGAACGGCGCCAGCACCGGTTCGGTGATCTGCGCGACCAGCTCGGCTCCAGGGCTGCGGCTGCCGGGTGCGACCCACGAGAGGATCACGCTGATGATCATCGACCAGAAGAGGATCTTCAAAAACAGCGAGAAAACCCCGATCAGCGCCCATGGCAGCAGCAGCAGGGTCAAGGCCTGGTAGCCGTTGAGCATCAGGATCACCGCGAACAGCAGGATCTGCAGCAGCAGCGCCAGCACCAGCGAGGACATGTCCAGCCCGAACAGGCTCGGGATCACCCGGCGCAGGGGCTTGAGCAGCGGCTGGGTGGCCTTCACCACGAACTGGCACAGCGGGTTGTAGAAGTTCGCCCGCACCAGTTGCAGGATAAAGCGCATCAGCACGATCAGCAGGTACAGGCTGCCCAGGGTCTGGATGATGAAAATGGCAGCGTCATTGATTCCGAGCATGTTCGATTCCTATCTAGTCCAGTTGCAGGTTGGGGACGACTATTTGCCCAGTTGCTCGGCCATCTCGGCCGAACGATGTGCCGCGGCACCCAGTGCTTTTTCCACCAGGGCTTCGAAGCCCCCGGCCTGGAACGATTCAATGGCGGCTTGCGTGGTGCCGCCGGGGGAAGTCACGCGGCGGCGCAGTTCGGCGGCATCCACGTCGCTGGTCACGGCCATCTGCGCGGCGCCCAGGGCGGTTTGCGCGGCCAGTTGCTCGGCGATGTCCCGGCTCAGGCCCAGTTTCACGCCGGCGGCGGTCATGGCTTCGATCAGCAGGAAGAAGTAGGCCGGGCCGCTGCCGGAGACGGCGGTCACCGCGTCCAGTTGCTCTTCCTGTTCCAGCCACAGGGCGATGCCCACGGCGGACAGCAGTTCCTGGGCCTGGTCGCGCTGTTCGGCGCTCACCTGGGCGGTGGCATACAAACCGCTCACGCCTTTGCGCAGCAGCGCCGGGGTGTTGGGCATGCAGCGCACGATGGGCTGGGCGCCGAGCCAGCGGTTCATGCTGGCGCAGGTGATGCCGGCGGCGATGGACACCACCAACTGGCGCGGCTGCAGGCTCGGGCGCAGGCTTTCGCACACGGCTTTCATGGCTTGCGGCTTGACCGCCAGCACGATCACGTCGACGCCCTGGATGGCCTCGGCGTTGTCGGCGAAGGTGTCGATACCGTGTTCGGCGCTGACGCGGGCGCGGGTTTCGGCGCCCGGATCGCTGGCGCGGATCTGTTGGGCTTGCAGGCCCTTGGCCCGCAGGCCGCCGATCAGGCTGGCCGCCATGTTGCCGGCGCCGATAAAGGCAATACGCGTGTTGCTCATGACAGGTCCTTATTCAGTGGGAAGTCGGCCATTTCACGGCTGACCGTAGTCGCGGGCGCCAAACAGGGCGGTACCGATCCGCACCCAGGTGGCGCCTTGGGCGATGGCCGACTCGAGGTCGTGGCTCATGCCCATGGAAAGTGTGTCGAGCGGCAGGTTCAAACTGGCCTGCAGGTCGCGGACGGCGGCGAACGCTGCATCCTGTGCGGCGCGGTCTTCGGTCGGTTCAGGGATCGCCATCAAACCGCGCAACTTCAAGCGCGGCAGGGCGCTGATCGCGTTGGCCAGCGCCGGCAGGTCGGCGGGCGTGCAGCCGGACTTGCTGGCTTCGCCACTGACGTTGACCTGGATGCAGATGTTCAGCGGGGCCAGGTCGGCCGGGCGTTGTTCGGACAGGCGTTGTGCGATTTTCAGGCGGTCCACGGAATGCACCCAAGCGAAGTTCTCGGCGATCGCGCGAGTCTTGTTCGATTGAATGGGGCCGATGAAGTGCCAACTCAAGGGCAGGTCGGTTAATTCGGCCTGTTTGCCCAAGGCTTCCTGCAGGTAGTTTTCGCCGAAATCGCACATCCCGGCGGCATAGGCTTCGCGCACGGCTTGCGCGGGCTTGGTCTTGCTCACGGCCAGCAGGTGGATGCTGTTTGCGTCACGTTGCACGGCGTCGGCTGCGGCGCGGATGCGCTGGCGAACCTGGCCAATGTTGTCTGCTATCGTCGACATTCAAGATGCGCCCGTGGATATGGAGTCCGCGGCATTCTACTGGAAATGGAAAGCCCTATGGATATCACTGAATTACTCACGCACAGCGTGCGCCGGGGCGCCTCCGACCTGCACCTGTCGGCCGGCCTCGCACCGATGCTGCGGATGGATGGCGAGGTCTGGTCCCTGGATGGGCCAGTGTTGTCACCCACGCACGTGGCGGATTTGCTCAGCCCTTTGCTCAACCGCTACCAACAAAAGGATTTCGAAACATCTCTTGAAACGGATTTCGCCTTCGAACTGCCCGGTGTCGGGCGATTCCGGGTGAATGTGTTCCAGCAGGCGCGTGGCATGGGCGCGGTGTTTCGCAACATCCCCGCCCAGGTCCAGAGCCTGGAAAGCCTCGGGTTGGGCGCGGTGTTCCAACGTATCGCCCAACTGCCGCGCGGCCTGGTGCTGGTGACCGGGCCCACCGGCTCGGGCAAGTCGACCACCCTGGCGGCGCTGATCGATCACCTCAACCAGCACCGGCGCCAGCACATCCTCACCTTGGAAGACCCCATCGAATTCATCCACCAGCCCTGCCGGGCCCTGATCAACCAGCGCCAGGTGCATCGCGACACCCACAGTTTTTCGGCGGCCTTGCGTTCGGCACTGCGGCAAGACCCGGATGTGATCCTGGTGGGTGAACTGCGTGACCTGGAAACCATCCGCCTGGCGCTGACGGCGGCTGAGACCGGACATCTGGTCTTCGGCACCCTGCACACCGCGTCGGCGGCCAAGACCGTGGATCGCCTGGTGGACGTGTTTCCGGCGGGAGAAAAGCCGATGGTCCGCTCGATGCTCTCGGAGTCGCTGCAGGCAGTGGTGTCCCAGGTGTTGGTCAAGAAGATCGGCGGCGGGCGCGTGGCGGCCCATGAAATCATGCTGTGTACGCCCGCCATTCGCAATTTGATCCGCGAAGACAAGGTGGCGCAGATCGTATCGGCGATTCAGACCGGTGGCGCATCGGGGATGCAGACGTTGGATATGCGCTTGAAGGCCTTGGTCACGCAGGGCGTGATCAGCCGGGAGGCGGCGCGGGAGAAGGCGAGGGTGCCGACAGACATATGAGATCTTGTGGGCAATGAAATCAAATGTGGGAGGGGCAAGCCCCTCCCACATGGGTACTGTATTCCAGCTTCAGATCAGCGTTGGACGATCCGCAGGTTGTTCTGTTCTTTCGGCAGAACCCGCTTGGCGATCACGTAGTTCTTGTCCCAGAACGGCTTCTTCAGGGTATCGATGCTGACCGACTTGCCGCGACGCGGTGCGTGGATAAAGCGGTCGTTGCCCAGGTAGATGGCAACGTGGTTAACCCGGCGGCTCTTCAATTTGAAGAACAGCAGGTCGCCCGGCTTCAAGTCCTTGCGGTCAACCTTCTGCCCGTGGCCGGCGGCCATGGCGTTGGAGGTGCGTGGCAAATCCACCGCGGCAACGTCGTTGAATGCATATTTTACCAGGCCGCTGCAGTCGAACCCTTTACTTGGGCTGCTGCCGCCCCAACGATAAGGTGTACCGAGCACATTCACGGCGCGGCTGAGGACGGTGCTGCTTTGCTTGGTGTTACCCGCCATCAGGCCGGGTGTTGCCTTACCGTGGGCCTTGCTCAGTTTAGTCGGGCGGCTGACGGTGGGCTTTACGGATTTGGCCGTGCTGGGTGTGCTGTGGACTTTAGGGGTGAAGCCGTTGACGTTAGGAAGTCGTTGCTCACGATTGGTGGCGTGGGCGGCCAGTGGCATTAATAGGCAAATGGTTAGCCATGTCTTGAAAAATGGTCGCATTAGGCGTGGCTCTTATGGGTTTGCGCGCAACTTTATAACAGCTTTTTGTGTCGTTCTCAGGCCGTTTGTCGACTGAACCTTGGGGTCAAACTCAGGAAATACGCGACGAATCGCCGCAATTGTCCTACACAAGTCAGGTGGCATCAGGCTTTCAGGGGAGCGAAGATACCATCGGCCATACGTCGGGCGCATGTAAAAAAGTCACAAAGAAAGTGAAAAAATTTATCTATCGCAGCAAAAGAGGTACGCCATGAACACCTATCGACAGGATGTTTCGCAGCAAGACACCCACAGCAAGGTGATCGGTTACCTGCTCTGGATTTTTGGTTTTACCGGGGCGCATCGCTTCTATTACGGCAAACCCGTCACCGGGACGATCTGGTTTTTCACGTTGGGCTTGCTGGGGATCGGCTGGCTGATCGACTTGTTCCTGATTCCGGCGATGGACCGTGAAGCCGACCTGCGTTTTACCGCCGGCCCGATCGAATACAACGTGGCCTGGATTCTGTTGGCGTTTCTCGGCGTGTTCGGTGTACACCGGATGTACCAGGGCAAATGGGTCACCGGCCTGCTGTACCTGCTGACCGGCGGCCTGTTCCTGGTGGGGGTGTTGTATGACTTCTGGACGTTGAATACGCAGATATCGATCCGTAACGCCGAGTTAAGAGGCGGGCGCTGATCTCTCAAGCTCTATAGAGAACCCAATGTGGGAGGGGGCTTGCCCCCGATGGCGGTGGACCAGTCAGCTTATCTGTAGCTGACCCACTGCTATCGGGGGCAAGCCCCCTCCCACATTTTTTACCGAGCCCGCTTTAGGCCTGGTAGCTGATGCGTCCGTCCACCAGGGTGTAGCGCACGCTCGCCGGCAGGCTATGGCCGATGAACGGGCAGTTTTCGCCCTTGGACAGCCAGTGCTCGCCGGCAATCGTCGAGCTGGCCGGATCGAACAGCACCAGGTCCGCCGCCGCCCCCACCGCCAACTTGCCCGCTGGCAGGCGCAAGGCTTCGGCAGGGCCTGCACTCAGGCGCGCCAGCAGCGTCGGCAGGTCGAGCAAGCCATCCTCCACCAGCGTCATCGCCAGCGGCAGCAACAGCTCGACGCTGCTGATACCCGGCTCGGTCGCGCCGAACGGTGCCAGCTTGGCATCGCGCTCGTGGGGCTGGTGATGGCTGGAAATCGCCGACACCACACCGGACTTCACCGCCGCACGCAAACCCTCGCGGTCGGCACGGGTGCGCAGCGGTGGTTGTACGTGATACAGGCTGGAGAAGTCGATCAGCGCCTCGTCCGTCAGGATCAACTGATACAGCGCCACGTCTGCCGTCACTGGCAACCCACGGGCCTGGGCCTGGGCGATCAGGTCTACGCCGCGGGCGCTGGTCAGTTGGCTGAAGTGCGCACGCACGCCGCTTTGTTCCACCAGCAGCAGATCGCGGGCCAGGGCCACGGTTTCCGCGGTCTCCGGGATGCCCGGCAGGCCGAGGAAGCTGGCCACGGCGCCTTCATGGGCCAGGCCGCCTTCGGCCAGGTCGCGGTCCTGGGAGTGGAAGATCACAGTCAGGTCGAAGGTGGCCGCGTATTCCAGGGCACGGCACAGCGTGCGGGTGCTGCGGAAACTCTCCAGGCCGTTGCCGAAGGCCACGCAACCGGCATCGCGCAGCGCGATCAGTTCGGCCAGTTGCTCGCCTTCCAGGCCTTTGCTCAGGGCGCCGATGGGGAACACTTTGCAATTGCCGGCTTCGCGGGCGCGGTCGAGGATCAGCTCGGCCACGGCCGAGGTGTCCAGCACCGGTTTGGTGTGCGGCGGGCAGCACAGGCTGGTGACGCCACCGGCGGCGGCGGCGCGGGTTTCGCTGGTGATGTTGCCTTTGCGGCTGTAACCCGGCTCGCGCAGGGCGACGTTCAGGTCGACCAGGCCAGGCGCGGCCACCAGGCCCTTGGCGTCGAGGGTCTCACTGGCGCTGAAGCCAGCGGGCGCAGCGCCGATGGCGATGATCTTGCCGGCTTCCAGATGAAGATCGGTGACTTGATCCAGGCCACTGGCCGGATCAATGACGCGGGCGCCGAGAATGCTGAGCTTCACTGGGCCTTCTCCTGCTCGAATTGACGTTGCGCGGTTTGCCCGCTCATGGCCATGGACAGCACCGCCATGCGTATGGCGATGCCGTAGGTCACCTGGTTGAGAATCACCGACTGGTTGCCGTCGGCCACCGCCGATTCGATCTCCACCCCTCGGTTGATCGGCCCCGGGTGCATCACGATGGCATCCGGCTTGGCTCCGGCCAGGCGCGTGGTGGTCAGGCCGAACAGGCGGTAGAACTCGCCTTCGCTCGGCAACAGGCCACCGGACATGCGTTCGCGTTGCAGGCGCAGCATGATCACCACGTCCACATCCTTGAGGCCTTCGGTCATGTCGGTGTAGACCTTCACGCCGTATTGCTCGATGCCGATCGGCAGCAGGGTTTTCGGCGCGATCACGCGGATATCCGGGCAACCCAGGGTTTTCAGGGCCAGCATGTTCGAGCGCGCTACCCGCGAGTGCAGGATGTCGCCGACGATGGCCACCGAAAGGTTTTCAAAGCTGCCTTTGTGCCGACGGATGGTGAGCATGTCGAGCATGCCCTGGGTCGGGTGGGCGTGACGGCCGTCGCCGCCGTTAATGATCGCCACCTGCGGGCAGACGTGCTCGGCGATGAAGTGCGCGGCGCCGGAGTCGCCGTGGCGCACCACGAACATGTCGGCGGCCATCGCTTCAAGGTTGCGCAGGGTGTCGAGCAGGGTCTCGCCCTTGCTCGCCGACGAGGTCGACACGTTCAGTGTGATCACGTCGGCCGACAGGCGCTGGGCCGCCAGTTCGAAGGTGGTGCGGGTGCGCGTGGAGTTCTCGAAGAACACATTGCAGATGGTCTTGCCGCGCAGCAGCGGGACCTTCTTCACCGCGCGGCCACCGACTTCGAGGAACGAGTCGGCGGTGTCGAGGATTTCGGTGAGCAGTTCGCGGGGCAAACCGTCGAGGGACAAGAAGTGTTGCAACTGGCCCTGAGCATTGAGCTGCAGCGGGCGCTTGGCATCTAGAGGCGTCATCGCGGGGACTCTTTACAAGGCGGTTTAAAGGGCAAGGTCTTGCAGTTCGAGTACGAGCGGCGTGGGACCGGACAATTTTACCCGCTGCTGGGCTGAAAGCGACAGGGTCGCGCCGACCACATCCGGGCTGATCGGCAACTCGCCGGCGTCCAGGTCCAGCAGGCAGACCAGCGTCACGCTGGCGGGGCGGCCGTAGTCGAACAGCTCGTTCAGCGCGGCGCGGACGGTGCGGCCGCTCATCAGCACGTCATCGATCAGCACCAGGTGCTGGCCTTCGATCTCGAACGGCAGGGCCGACGGGCGCACTTGCGGGTGCAGGCCGTTCTGGCTGAAGTCGTCGCGGTAGAAGGACACATCCAGCGTACCCAGCGGCGAATCGTTGCCCAGCTCTTGCAGCAGCGCCTGAGCCACCCACACGCCACCCGTGCGAATGCCGATGAAGCGCGGCTCGCTGATGCCACGGTGTTTCAGATGGGCCTTGAGGCGAATCGCCATCTGGCTGATCAGTTCGGCGGGGTTTGGCAGGCTCATGGTCGCTCCTTCAAGGCCTTGCGCGGCAGGGGTTGCCAGCAAGGACCGGGCTCAAACGTAAAAAGACGCGGCAAGCCGCGTCAGTCAGGATTCAAATAACGCGGTGTTTTCATCCAGCCAACCCTGCAACAGCAAGGCCGCGGCGATGGCGTCCACCGGGTTGTCGCGGTAGCTGCCTTTCTGCCCGCCACGGTCGCGGCGCTCACCCTTGGCTTCGAAGGTCGTCAGGCGCTCATCGTGGGTATAAAAGGGCAGGTTGTAGCGGCCGTTGAGGCGGCGCGCGAACTTTTCGGCGCGCAGGCACATGTCGCTGGGGGTGCCGTCCATGTTCAAGGGCAGGCCGACCACCACCGCGTCGGGCTTCCACTCCTTGATCAGGGCTTCGACCTGGTTCCAGTCCGGTATGCCGTTCTGGGCTTTCAAGGTACACAGCTCGCGGGCCTGGCCGGTGATGACCTGGCCGACAGCGACGCCGATCTGTTTGGTGCCGTAGTCAAAACCGAGGATCAGACGCAAGGCCATCAGGCGTGCCCCGCCTGGCTGGTCAGCAGGCTGAGGTTGACCCGCAGCTTGGCCGCGGCCGCGTCCAGGCGCAGTTCGGCGGCAGTGTTGAACAGAATGTCGGCATCGTAGGGGCAGGTCAGCCAGGCGTTACTGGCCAGCTCGGCCTCCAGTTGCCCGGCTTCCCAGCCAGCGTAGCCGAGGGTGATCACACTCTGTTCGGGGCCGACGCCGTCGGCAATGGCGAACAACACGTCCTGGGATGTGGACAGCGACACGCCGTCGAGGTCCACCGTGGCCTGGAACTTCGGCCCGGTCGGGTGCAGCACAAAGCCGCGATCGGTCTGCACCGGCCCGCCGATATAGATCGGCACGCCCTGGCAGCGGGCTGGCGGGTCGATCTCCGGGCGCAGTTGCTCGAGGATATCGGCCAGGTTCAGCTCCTGCGGGCGGTTCACCACCAACCCCATGGCACCATTGGCCGTGTGCTCGACAATGTAGGTCAAGGTCTGCGCAAAGTTCGGGTCGGCCATATGGGGCATGGCGATCAGGAATTGGTGCTTGAGGTAGGTCGGGCTGACATTTTTCATGTCCGCTAGTGTGGCGTTGGAGGGGCGAACTGACAAGCTGGGAGTGATCCGAATACAGCGCCGTCGCCTTTTCTGTAGGAGCGAGCTTGCTCGCGAAAAACGCCAACGATAACGAAGTGCTCCAGGTAGAACCGCGTCGCTCTCAAGTTTTTCGCGAGCAAGCTCGCTCCTACAGTGATTGGTGTTGATTGGGGTTATCAGTTGCTGGACAGGCGGTCGCCCTTGGCAAACCGCCAGGTGCGGATGATTTCCAGGCGGTCCACGTCATTCAGGTCGCCGCTGAACGGCGCAAAAGGCGCGGCCAGGCGCACGATGCGCTGGGCGGCCTGGTCCAGCAGCGGCTGGCCGGACGATTCGAGTACCTGCACTTCATATAACGTGCCGTCGCGGTTGATCGACACCAGCAAGCGCAAATTGCCATAAATCTGCTGGCGGCGCGCTTCATCCGGGTAGTTGAGGTTGCCGATGCGTTCGACCTTCTTGCGCCACTCGTCCTTATACCAGGCGCCTTTGTCGCGCATGGTGGACGCCGCGTTCAGGCGGTAGATGCGCGGGCGCTTGGCGTACAGCTGTTGCTCATTGGCCAGTTCGGCTTCGAGGCTGGAGATCTGGTCGGAGAGCTGCGAGCTGTCGAAGGTCGGCGCCGGCTTGACGGGCTCGGGTCGCGGTTCGGTCTTGGTTTTCTCGCGCTGGGTCGCGGCTTTTTGCGGTTTCGGCGCGACGGTGGTCACCACAGGCTTGGGCGCGGCCTGGGGGACCTCGGGCTTGGGCGTCGGCGGCGGGGAGACTTTATTTACCTTGTTGTCCTGGAACGGCGCCACTTCGGTGGTCTTGGGCACGGCTTTCTTGTCCAGCGTGCCGCTGCCCTGCTGATTGTCCTGGGCGAGAAAATCGGCCTTCTCGGGCTTCTTTTCGCTCTTGAACGTGGCGAGGGTGATTTCCAGGGTCTTGGTGATTTGCTTGGGTTCGACCATGGTGAAACCCACGCCGAGGATCAGCGCCAGGTGGATCAATGCCGCGAGAAACAGGGTAAATCCGAGCCGATCAGCCGGGCGCACGCCGCTGGGGGAGGGTTCGAAGGGCAGATCGGACGGGAGTGTCATGACAAGAAAACCAACATCGCGTGTTTCACAGGTGGCGCATGATAACGCAATGTTGGCGGGTGTCCGGCTGTTCTATGTCACTTGGCTTGTAGCTTGCGCTCAATCGCGGCCATCAGCATTTCGCCGATGTTCGTGCCAAATGCATTGTCGATCTCGCGAATACAGGTCGGGCTGGTGACGTTGATTTCGGTGAGGTGTTCACCAATTACGTCGAGGCCTACGAACAGCAAACCTTTTTCCCGCAGGGTCGGGCCGACCTGGGAAGCAATCCAGCGGTCCTTGTCCGACAAAGGCCGGGCTTCGCCACGACCGCCGGCCGCCAGGTTGCCGCGGGTCTCGCCGGCTGCCGGGATGCGCGCCAGGCAATAATCCACCGGTTCGCCGTCGATCATCAGGATGCGCTTGTCGCCGTCCTTGATCGCCGGCAGATAAGCCTGGCCCATGATCTGCTGGGTGCCCAGGGCGGTCAGGGTTTCGAGGATCACCGACAGGTTCGGGTCGCCGGCGCGGTGGCGGAAGATCGAGGTGCCGCCCATGCCGTCCAGCGGTTTGAGGATCACATCGCCGTGCTTGGCGGCGAATTCGCGCAGCACATCGGCGCGGCGGCTGACCACGGTCGGCGGCGTGCAGTGCGGGAACAGCGTGGCGAACAGCTTCTCATTGCAGTCACGCAGGCTCTGCGGCTTGTTGACGATCAGCACGCCGGCGCGCTCGGCCTGCTCCAGCAGGTAGGTGGAGTAGACGAATTCCATGTCGAACGGCGGGTCCTTGCGCATCAGGATCACGTCCAGGTCGCTCAGGGGGCTGTCGATTTCGTCTTGCAGTTCGAACCACTTTTCAGGGTTGGCGAACACCTCGAGCGGACGCATCCGCGCACGCGCCTCGCCGTCGCCCTGGTAAAGGTCGCGCTGTTCCATATAGAACAGGCTCCAGCCGCGGGCCTGGGCGGCCAGGAGCATGGCCAGCGAGCTGTCCTTTTTATAGGAAATGCTGGCGATAGGGTCCATGACAATGCCGACGCGAACGCTCATGGGGGATTTCCTCTAGCAAATTAGGGCGCATAAAAGTGGCGTCAGAGTGGCGCTGCGACTGTTGTGGGTCAAGGAAAAACCACCTGGCGGGTCGCTCGATAGATTGCTCCACGAGACTGTGCTAAAAAGACTGCCACGGCGCAGCAGCCCCTGAATTCCAAGGCTTGTGACGCTCATCCTGGGCAGTATCAGGCCGTACACACCGAAAACCGATTCGCTGTGGCGATGGTAGAGCAGATATGGAACAGCATTCCAACGCCTTGAGAGTGATGGTGATCGACGATTCGAAAACGATCCGCCGCACCGCCGAAACCCTGTTGAAGAACGTGGGCTGCGATGTCATCACGGCCATCGATGGTTTCGATGCCCTGGCCCGGATTGTGGATCATCACCCGCACATTATCTTTGTCGACATCATGATGCCGCGCCTGGATGGCTATCAGACGTGCGCCTTGGTGAAGAACAACCCGGCGTTCAAGTCGATCCCGGTGATCATGCTGTCTTCCAAGGACGGCCTGTTCGACAAGGCCAAGGGGCGTATCGTCGGTGTCGATCAGTTTTTGACCAAGCCTTTCAGCAAGGAAGAACTGCTGGGCGCGATCAAGGCCTACGTGCCGGGTTTCGCCGCAGTAGAACAAGCACACTGACGCAACCTCACAAGGGCGTGCGTCTTCCAATGTAGTGGGGAAAACCATGGCACGTGTTCTGATCGTCGACGATTCGCCGACCGAAATGTACAAACTGACCGGCATGCTGGAAAAGCACGGTCATCAGGTCTTGAAAGCGGAAAACGGTGCCGACGGCGTGGCCCTGGCCCGCCAGGAAAAGCCCGACGCGGTCTTGATGGACATCGTGATGCCGGGCCTCAATGGCTTCCAGGCCACCCGCCAGCTGTCCAAGGAGCGGGAAACCAATGGCATCCCGATCATCATCATCACCACCAAGGACCAGGAAACCGACAAAATCTGGGGCGCGCGCCAGGGCGCCAAGGATTACCTGACCAAGCCGGTGGACGAAGCCACGCTGATCGCCACCCTGAACAAGGTCTTGGCCCGCTGACGGCACGCCATCATGACCGAGTCGCTAACCGCCTTCGAGCTGCTGCTGGACATCGACCGCCGCTGTCGCCTGCTGGCCGCTGACCTGCCGTCCCAGGAAACCCGCCTGCAAGGCTGGAGCGGGATCGGCTTTCGCGTGGGCGAACAGTGGTTTGTCGCGCCCATGCGCGAAGTCGCCGAAGTGCTGCATGAGCCGCGCTGCACTTTAATGCCCGGGGTCAAGACCTGGATCAGAGGAGTCGCTAACCTGCGTGGGCGCCTGCTGCCGGTGATGGATCTCGGCGGGTTCCTCGGCCATGCGCTGTCCAAGGCAGACAAGCAGCGGCGGGTATTGGTCGTGGAATACCAGGACATATTTATCGGGCTGCTGGTGGACGAGGTGGTGGGTATGCAGCATTTCGCACAAGACGCCTTGTTGCCCAGCGCCACCCCCGGCGTACCCTTTATCAGTGGCCGGTTCGACGCTGATCAGCAATGGCAGGTCTTCAGCCCCTTCGCTCTGGCCCAGGCCCCTGGCTTCATGGATGTTGCCGCATGACCACCGCTACCACGCCCAAACCCCAGGCAGGCTCACGCAGCCGCTCGCAGATCATCGTGCTGTTTATTGCGCTGATCGTGTTCATCATGTTGCTGTTCGCCAACTTCGCGTACCTCAACACCCAGTCCACCTACGACAAGCAGTACATCGGCCACGCCGGTGAGTTGCGGGTGCTGTCCCAGCGTATCGCCAAGAACGCCACCGAAGCCGCCGCCGGCAAGGCCGCGGCGTTCAAGTTGCTGGCGGAGGCGCGCAATGACTTTGCCCGCCGCTGGGGTTACCTGAAAAAGGGCGACCCGGCCACCGGCCTGCCCGCCGCGCCCAGTGCGGTACGTGCAGAGATGCGGGCGGTGCAGACCGACTGGGAAGCGCTGCTGAAAAACACCGACGCGATCCTCGCCAGCGAACAGACCGTGCTGTCGTTGCATCAAGTTGCCGCGACCCTGGCCGAAACCGTGCCGCAACTGCAGATGGAATCGGAAAAGGTCGTGGATATCCTGCTGCAACGCGGCGCCCCGGCCAGCCAGGTGGCCTTGGCCCAGCGCCAGTCGCTGCTGGCCGAACGGATCCTGGGGGCGGTCAACACCGTGCTGGCCGGTGACGAAACCGCCGCGCAGGCCGCCGATGCCTTTGGCCGCGATGCCAACCGCTTCGGCCAGGTGCTCACCGGCATGCTCCAGGGCAACCCCGGGCTGCGCATCACCCAGGTCGAGGACCACGACGCACGGGCGCGCCTGGCGGAAATCGCCGAGCTGTTCGAGTTTGTCTCCGGCTCCGTGGACGAGATCCTCGAAACCTCGCCGCAACTGTTCCAGGTCCGGGCCTCGGCGAGCAATATTTTCAACCTCTCGCAAACCCTGCTCGATGAAGCCTCGCTCCTGGCCACCGGCTTTGAAAACCTCGCCGGCGGGCGCAGCTTCGACACGATCGGTGGCTATGTGCTGGGCTTGCTGGCGCTGGCCTCGATCATCCTGATCGGCCTGGTGATGGTCCGCGCCACCAACCAGCAACTGCGGGAGACCGCCGAGAAGAACGAGCGCAACCAGAACGCGATCATGCGCCTGCTGGATGAAATCGAAGACCTGGCCGACGGCGACCTCACCGTGACGGCCTCGGTGACCGAAGACTTCACCGGCACCATCGCCGACTCCATCAACTATTCCGTGGACCAACTGCGCGACCTTGTCGCTACCATCAACCTCACCGCCGGCCAGGTCGCCGGCGCGGTGCAGGACACCCAGGCCACCGCCATGCACCTGGCGCAGGCCTCGGAGCATCAGGCCCAGCAAATCGCCGAGGCTTCCACCGCGATCAAGCAGATGGCCCAGTCGATCGATCAGGTGTCGGCGAACGCGGCTGAATCCTCGGCGGTGGCCGAGCGCTCGGTGGAAATCGCCAACAAGGGCAATGAAGTGGTACACAACACCATCCACGGCATGGACAACATTCGCGAGCAGATCCAGGACACCGCCAAGCGCATCAAGCGCCTGGGCGAGTCGTCCCAGGAGATCGGCGACATTGTCAGCCTGATCGATGACATCGCCGACCAGACCAACATCCTTGCGCTCAACGCCGCGATCCAGGCAAGCATGGCCGGGGATGCCGGGCGCGGCTTCGCGGTGGTTGCCGATGAAGTGCAACGCCTGGCCGAACGCTCCTCGGCGGCCACGCGGCAGATCGAAACCCTGGTGCGGGCGATCCAGGCCGACACCAACGAAGCCGTCATCTCGATGGAGCAGACCACCACTGAAGTGGTGCGCGGCGCACGGCTGGCCCAGGACGCCGGGGTGGCGCTGGAAGAGATCGAAGGCGTGTCGAAAACCCTGGCGGCGCTGATCCAGAGTATTTCCAACGCGGCGCAGCAACAGACGTCGTCGGCGGGGCAGATCTCGCTGACCATGAACGTCATCCAGCAGATCACCAGCCAGACCTCATCGGGCTCGACCGCCACCGCCGAGAGCATCGGCAACCTGGCGAAAATGGCCAGCCAGCTGCGCCGCTCAGTATCGGGCTTCACCCTCCCGGCTGCTAAGCAGGCTGATGATTGAAATGCAATCCAAATGTGGGAGGGAGCTTGCTCTTTGTTTCAAGAACACCAGCAACTCATGAATTCTAAGCGGAGCAGTTATGGTTGATCGGCACGACTACGTGGCCCTCGAATGGGTCAAGGGCGACATTGCCGAAACCCTGAAACAGGCCCGTTCGGCGCTGGACGCGTTTGTCGAAACCACCGACAACGACACCCTCGGCGACTGCCTGGCGTGCATCCATCAAGTGCATGGCGCCTTGCAAATGGTCGAGTTCTACGGCGCGGCGCTGCTCGCCGAAGAAATCGAAGCCCTGGCTCTGGCCCTGCAGGCCGGGCGCGTCAGCCAGCGCGATGAAAGCATCCGCCTGCTACAACAAGCCCTCGGTCAATTGCCGCTGTACCTGGACCGCATCCACAGCGCGCGTCGCGACTTGCCGCTGGTGGTGTTGCCGCTGCTCAACGACCTGCGCAGTGCGCGCGGCGAAAGCCTGTTGTCCGAAACCAGCCTGTTCAGCCCGCAACTGCTGTCGATTGCTCCGTTGTCCGAAGAAACGCTGGCGCAACGCGCGCCGCCCGACCTGAACGAGCAAGTGCGCCAGTGGCACCTGCTGCTGCAACAAGCCCTGGCCGGGTTGCTGCGCGAAGATCACGGCCCGAGCAACCTGGAAGACATGGCGCGAGTCTTCGCCCGCCTCGAAGCGCTGTGCCAGGGCGCGCCGCTGTTGCCGCTGTGGCAAGTCACCTCGGCGCTGGTCGAGGGCATGTTGACCGGCGTGATCGCCAACAGCCCGGCGCTGCGCAGCCTACTCAAGGCCAGCGACAAGCAACTCAAGCGCCTGCTCGTCCAGGGCATTGGCGGCATCAACCAGCCGGCGCCGGATGAACTGCTCAAGAGCCTGCTGTTCTACGTCGCCAAAGTCACCCGGCCAACGCCGCGCATGCAAAGCCTGAAAGAACGCTACGGCCTCGATGAAGCCTTGCCCGACAGCGCCGTGGTTGATGCCGAACGGGCGCGCCTGGCCGGGCCGGACCGCAATGCGATGGGCTCGGTGCTCGGCGCGTTGTGCGAGGAGCTGGTGCGGGTCAAGGAACGCCTCGACCTGTTCGTGCGCAGCGACCGTCAACACACCAGCGACCTCGATGCGCTGTTGGCGCCGCTGCGGCAAATCGCCGATACCCTCGCGGTGCTGGGCTTTGGCCAGCCGCGCAAAGTTATCATCGACCAGCTTGCGGTGGTGTTGAGCCTGGCCCAGGGCCAGCGCGAACCCAACGATGCGGTGCTGATGGATGTCGCCGGCGCCTTGCTCTACGTCGAAGCCACGCTGGCCGGGATGGCGGGCACGGTCGAGCCGGAAAACCGCGAAGAAAGCCGCCTGCCCACCACCGACCTGACGCAGATTCATCAGTTGGTGATCCGCGAGTCCTGCCAGTGCCTCAAGCAAGCCAAAGAGCTGGTGATCGACTGCATCGACGCTCAGTGGGAGCGCCAGCGCCTGGAGTCCCTGCCGGAGCTGTTGAGCCAGGTGCGCGGCGCCCTGGCGATGATTCCACTGCCACGCGCAGCGAGCCTGATGCGCGGTTGCACTGATTACGTCGATGAACAACTGATGATCAACGACGCAGTGCCGTCCGCAGAGCAGCTGGAGCATTTCGCCGACGTGATCAGCGGCCTGGAGTACTACCTGGAGCGCATGCTCCAAGACCCCGACGCCGCTGGCGAACGGGTGCTGGAGCTGGCCACCCGGGGCCTGGCCGCGCTGGGTTATCTGCCTGCCGAAAAGCCCTGGCGCCAGGCGCTGGTGGCGCCGGATGGTGCGCTGTCGAGCGAGAGCACGCCGAGCCAGTCCCAGTTCGACGCGCTGGCCAATCCCGCTTCGCGCTTGAACCCGCCCGCCCTGCAACGCCCCGGCAGCCTGCTGCCGCCGCCGGCCGGTGAAGAGCCGATCGACGACGAACTGCGTGAAGTGTTCCTCGAAGAGACCGCCGAAGTCCTCGAGGTGCTGCACCACCATCTGCCGAGCGGCGTCGATAAAACCGCCCTCGGCGAAATGCGCCGTGCCTTCCACACCCTCAAAGGCAGCGGCCGCATGGTGCGGGCCCTGGTGCTGGCGGAACTGGCCTGGGCCGTGGAGAACCTGCTCAACCGCGTGCTGGAGCGCAGCGTGGCCGCCGGCCCCGAGGTGCAACAGGTGCTGGATGAAGCAGTGGCCCTGCTGCCGGAACTGATCGCCGACTTCGCCGCCGGTGCCCAGCGCCAGCGGGACGCGGTCGACGCCCTGGCCGCGCGCGCCCACGCGTTGGCCAGCGGCACTGCCGTGGCGGCTGCCGAACCCCATGACCCGATGCTGCTGGAGATCTTCCGCAACGAAGTCCAGAGCCACCTCGACAGCCTCAACCATTTCCTGCGCCAGGCCGCCGAGCATGTGCCGCTGCAAGTCAGCGATGAGCTGCAACGCGCCTTGCACACCCTCAAAGGCAGCGCCTACATGGCCGGCGTGCTGCCGATCGCCGAACTGGCGCGCCCGCTCGATCACCTGACCCGCGAGTACAAGGCCCACCGCCTGCCGTTGGACCTGGATGAAGTGGAACTGCTGCTGGAGGCCGAGGGCCTGTTCCAACGGGGCTTGCGCCAGTTGAACGGCGACCCGCTGATGCCGATCCAAGGGGCCGCCGACCTGATCGGTCGCACCCAAAGCCTGCTCGATCAGCAGCTTCAAGCCCAGCTCGAAGCGCCGAGCACCGGGCTGCGGATCAAGCGTGATCCGCAACTGATCAACAACTTCCTGGCCCAGGGCATGGACATCCTGCTCGATGCCGAAAGCCTGCTGCGCCGCTGGCAACAACACCCCGGCGAACGCCAGGAACTGACCGCGCTGCTGGACGAATTGACCACCCTGGGGCAGGGCGCGCACCTCGCCGACCTGCACGCCATCGACGAACTGTGCGAAGCCCTGCTCGACCTTTACGGCGCCGTGGAAGAAAGCAGCCTGGCGGTCAGCGAGCGGTTTTTCCAGGAGGCCGAACAGGCCCACGAAGCGCTGATCAACATGCTCGACCAACTGGCCGCCGGCCAGGAAATCAGCCCGGCCCCGGCGCGCATGCAAGCCTTGCGCGAGCTGCTGGATGGCGCCCTCGACCCGTCCGCCACCGGCCTGATCAAAAGCGACGGCAGCCGTGCGCTGAGCATCTCCGAACTGGGCGCCGCGACGGCCCGGCTGGATCGGCACGCGGTGGTAGATGATGAGATCGTCGAGATCTTCCTCGAAGAAGCTGTGGATATCCTCGACAGCGCCGGGCAATCCCTCAAGCGCTGGTTGCTGGAACCCGAGGGCGTAGCACCGTTGACCTCGTTGCAGCGCGATATGCACACCCTCAAGGGCGGCGCGCGCATGGCCGAAATCGGGCCGGTCGGCGACCTTGCCTACGAGCTGGAAGGCCTTTACGAAGGTCTGGCGGACCGCCGCTACAGCTATTCCGGCGAGCTGTCCCAGGTACTGATGTCCAGTCATGAGCACTTGGCGTTGCAGTTGGATCAGCTACAAGAGCATCAGGCGCTGAGCGATTCCAGTGAGTTGATCGCCAAAGTCCGGGCGTTGCGCCACAGCGGTTCGCCCACGGCGCCGGTCGCGGCCGCGCATACCTTGGGCATCGACCCTGAATTGCTGGATATCTTCCTCGAAGAAGCTGCCGACATTCTCGACAGCTCGGGCGCGGCGTTGCTGCGCTGGCAGGCTGAGCCCCATAACCGCCAGGAAGTCGAAACCCTGCTGCGCGACCTGCACACCCTCAAGGGCGGTGCGCGCATGGTCGAGATCGGCCCGATCGGCGACTTGGCCCATGAGCTGGAGTTTCTCTACGAAGGCTTGTCCTCCGGTTTGCTCGTGGCGTCCTCTGAGTTGTTCGCCTTGCTGCAAGGTTGTCACGACCGCCTGGCGCAGATGATCGATGCGGTGGCGGCGGGCTTGCCGGTGGGCTCGGTGGACAAACTCATCGAGCGCATCAAGAGCCTGGTCCACCCCAGCGATGAGCCGGTGGCGGCGGTGGCGTTGGTGACGGGCAAGGCCGAAGCGGCTGTCGAACCGACGGCCGACATGGTGAAAATCTCCGCCGACCTGCTGGACGACCTGGTCAACCTGGCCGGTGAAACTTCGATCTTCCGTGGCCGAATCGAACAGCAGGTCAACGACGCGCAGGTTGCCCTCAATGAGGTGGAAACCACCCTCGAGCGCATGCGCGACCAACTGCGTCGGCTCGACAGCGAAACCCAGGGCCGCCTCTTCAGCCGTCAGCAGGCCGAAGCCGAGCGCTTGGACTATGACGAATTCGACCCGCTGGAAATGGACCGTCATTCACAGTTGCAGCAACTGTCCCGGGCGTTGTTCGAGTCTGCCTCCGACTTGCTCGACCTCAAGGAAACCCTCGAACGCCGCAACCAGGATGCCCACGACCTGTTGCAGCAACAGGCGCGCATCAACACCGAATTGCAAGAAGGCCTGATGCGAACGCGCATGGTGCCCTTTGAACGCATGCTGCCGCGCCTCAAGCGCATCGTGCGCCAGGTCGCGCAGGAGTTGGGCAAGGACGTGGAATTCGTGGTCGGCAATGCCGAGGGCGAGATGGACCGCAACGTGCTGGAACGCATGGTCGCGCCGCTGGAACATATGCTGCGCAACGCCGTCGATCACGGCCTGGAATCCCGCGAGGCGCGGCTGCTGGCCGGCAAGCCCGAGAAGGGCCGCGTCACCCTGGACCTGACCCACGAAGGCGGCGATATCCTCTTCGACCTGCGCGACGACGGTGCCGGCGTGTCTCTCGATGCGGTACGGCGCAAGGCGATCAAGCGCGGCCTGCTCGCCGCTGATCAAGAGATCAGCGACCATGACGTGTTGCAGTTCATCCTGCAGCCGGGGTTCTCCACCGCGGAAAAGATCACCCAGATTTCCGGGCGTGGCGTGGGCATGGACGTGGTGCATGAAGAAGTGCGCCAGCTTGGCGGCTCGATGTTTATCGATTCGATACCGGGGGCGGGCGTGCATTTTCGTATTCGCCTGCCGTTCACCGTGTCGGTCAACCGTGCGCTGATGGTGCAGTGCGCGGACGATCAATACGCGATGCCGCTCAACACCATCGAAGGCCTGGTGCGTGTGCTGCCCCATGAGCTGGAAGGGCACTATCAACTGGACCCGCCGCGTTATGAATACGCTGGCCAGCGCTATGAGCTGTTTTACCTCGGTGACCTGTTGCACACGGTCGCCCGCCCGAAACTGCTGGGCCAGTACCAACCGTTGCCGGTGCTGTTGGTGCAGTACAACGAACGGCACGTGGCGGTGCAGGTAGACAGCATGGCGGGGAGCCGGGAAATCGTGGTCAAGGGCCTGGGGCCGCAGTTTGCCGGGGTGAAGGGGCTCTCCGGGGCGACCATTCTCGGCGATGGCCGCGTGGTCTTGATCATCGACCTGCTCGCCCACATCCGCGCCCGGCAACCGGCCTTGCCGGCCCAGGTGGTGGACGTCCCGCTGCTGCTCAACGCGCCGCTGAAAAAGCGCCCGCTGCTGGTGCTGGTGGTGGACGACTCGGTCACCGTGCGCAAAGTCACCAGCCGCCTGCTCGAGCGCAACGGCATGAACGTCCTCACCGCCAAGGACGGCATCGACGCCATGGCCGTGCTGGAAGAACACACCCCGGACCTGATGCTGCTGGACATCGAAATGCCGCGCATGGACGGTTTCGAAGTGGCCATCCAGGTGCGCAACGACCCACGGCTGATGCGCTTGCCGATCATCATGATCACCTCCCGTACCGGCCAGAAGCACCGCGACCGCGCCATGGCCATCGGCGTCAACGACTACCTCGGCAAGCCGTATCAGGAGTCGGTGCTGCTGGAAAGCATCGCCTATTGGAGTAAGTCCCATGCTTGACCACCGCACCAGCCAACTCACCGGCCTGCTCCTGCCCCTCGCCGACCGCCACCTGGTGCTGCCCAACGTCGCCATCGCTGAACTGATCGACTTCCAGCGCGGCGAACCGGCCAGCGACGCACCGCCCTGGTACCTGCGGCAAGTGACCTGGCGCGACCGGCAATTGCCGCTGATCAGCTTCGAAGCGGCCTGCGGTGAAGCCAGCGTGACCGGCGAGCGCTCGCGCATCGTCGTGCTGAACGCCCTGGGCGGGCGGCCGTCATTGAAGTTCATTGCGATGGTGATCCAGGGGATTCCCCGCTCCTACAAACTCGATAGCCAGTTGAGCTACGTGGATGTGCCGCTGTGCCCGCTGGAACTGGCGGCGGTGCAGGTGGGGGAGCATGTGGCGAAAGTGCCGGATTTGATGGGGTTAGAAGCCCTGCTGGTTGAATCCGGCCTGGCCTGAACATAAGCCTTGCGATGATCCCGATGTGGGAGGGGGCTTGCTCCCACACAGGTTGGCGTTGAGCGCACTGATGTCAGAATTGAATGTTGTTTATGTAGGCAAGTTCTTTGCCTGGATTGGACAGGTTTTCTGGCCTGAATGGGACTCCCTTTTGGGGACCGCTATTTAAAAGACACCGCCGAACAAATGTGGGAGGGGGCTTGCCCCCGATGGCGGTGTGTCAGTCTCAGTATCTGTAACTGAGCCACTGCCATCGGGGGCGAGCCTCTGTCGGAATGGGATGTTGTTTATGTAGGCAATTTCTTTACTTTGATTGGGCAGGTTTTCTGGCCTGAGTGGGATGCTAATTTCAGCACCCCTCACTGCCAACAAGGACCGGCACATGGCTGTACCGTTAATGCCGCCTGGTGTTTCACTTCTAGAAAATATGGCAATAGCCAAATGCAAGCGTGTTCATCTCCAGTCAGGCTCGGCGTTCGCCTACTCCTGGTTTTATTCTCAGGTCAGAGCTGCCGGGCCATGGAACTACAAGAAGCGAGGGCGCCAATACGAGGCTTTTGGTAACTTCAATTACGGTGCAACTGGTACGGTGTTGGGCATTCCTGAGCACGTGTTGCTGCGCGCCGCTGGTGTTGCTCAGACCATCGCAAAAACCACCCATCCGGATTTTGGATCATGGTGGGGAGGTGATCCTTTTGGTGATGACCCGCGAGATCAATATTGGATAAGGAGAGGTATTGAGTATGCGATTTCTCAAGGCCACTGAAGGCTTCATACCGATCCTGCGTAACTGCCTGTTAGTGGTCTGCCTGATTTATATCGCGGGCAGTTGGGTCATGTCGCCCGGGACACCGGATCTGGATGAGGTGGTGTTGAAACATTCCTTGGGCAACGGCACCTCAATCTACGGCGCGCGGGATGGGCAGGGTGGTGCGACGGTGGGCTTTTCCTACAGGTACTACGTTCATAAGGACCTGGGGAGTGATCAGGAAATACTCACAGGGTTGGTGTCGGCTCATCCATTTCTGAAAACCAAAGAACCCGATGTGCAAGTAAGTGAGCATGAGGGCGTGCTTCGGTTGGATATTCAGGGGGGCGTGTATGAGTACAACAGCTACGCCCTCGAAGGTCTTGGAGCGGTCAAGGTGGTGATGGAGTTGTTATGAGTCAGCGTTCGGATTCTTCCTGCAATATTTTGCGCCCTGCATGAACGTGTCGCTCGCAGCGCGCAATCATGCTCGGAATCCAGCAAATGGCGGCTTTGGGGTAGTTGCTGGTCGACAGAGCGCGGGATCAAGTCAGCCCTTCTCCAGCATCTTGAAACGTTCCCAAACAGCGACTGATCACTCCCTTTTGGGGACCGCTATTTAAAAGACACCACCGAACAAATGTGGAAGGGGGCTTGCCCCCGATGGCGGTGTGTCAGTCTCAGTATCTGTAACTGAGCCACTGCCATCGGGGGCGAGCCCCCTCCCACACAGGTTAGCGCTCGTCTTCAGAGCTCAATCAATCCGCTGCTCCCAATGCTCGGCCTGCCACACGTCGTAGGCGCTCGCCCGCACCCTGACTGCCAACCACTGCCGTCATAGCCGATTGGCAGAAGATGTGACTGCCAACGCATCTGCCATCTTCGAGCTCGAATAGTTAAGTATTTGTTATCAATCAATAAAAAACACATTTCCGCTCTTGGCATGGCGCGTGCTAACTGCCTGGTCATGGCCCGTTGCGATAAACGACGGCGGCGTCATCTGCCAATGGCAGTGCTGTGTGACACATGCGCTTGCCCGCGGGATAAAGTTCCAACATTGAGTGCTGACGATATGACTGAACTATTGAGTACCGTGCATAAGAACAACACCAGTACTTATCTCCAGTTAGGGGGAGAGGCGGGTATCCATAAACTGGTCGACCGCTTTTACGAATTGATGGAGGTGCTGTGCGAGGCGCGAAGAGTGCGCCAGATGCACCCGCCGAGTCTTGCCGGCAGCGCCGACAGTCTATTCAAGTTCCTGAGTGGCTGGCTTGGCGGTCCGCCACTGTTTCAACAGGAACGTGGCCACCCGCGTTTGCGCATGCGACATGCGCCCTTTGCAGTCAGTATTGTCGAGCGCGACGAATGGATGCTGTGCATGTGTCAGGCAATCAACGAGCAGGTGGATGACGCAGTCCTGAATGCGAAGCTGCAACGTATGTTTTCCGAAATGGCCGACCACATGATTAATACCGATGGCAGCCGCGCAGGTGTTGCGGCGCCGCTTTGAACGTCGGCTAACTCTCCCAACTGGACGCTTCCCAAATACCATGATTAAAACTGCCCACGATCTTGTAGTAGACGCTAAAGCCCGTATCGAAGAAGTTGCCATCGAAGACGTTGACCTGGCTATCCAGAATGCGGATGTACTTATTGATGTACGTGAAGCCGACGAGTATGCCGCAGGTCATATCTTGGGCGCTGTGCATGCCTCGCGCGGAATGCTGGAATTTAAACTGTCCAACGATACCGCACTCAGTTCGCGGGACCTTAAGGTCGTGCTGTACTGCAAAACGGGTGGTCGTGCAGCACTCGCGGCTGTATCGCTGCTTGATATGGGCTACCTGCACGTAACATCGATCACCGGAGGGTTCGACGCATGGGTGAGTGCGCAAAAGCCGACGGTGGTTCCGCATTTACCTCGCTTCGAGTAGCGCCGTGGGCTGCTTTGGGGGGCATGTTGCTCCCCATTAGGCTTAACCCCGTGTCTGTCGTCGATTCATTACTCCAGCCGTAACGATCCGCCGCCCAGCTTGATTGATGCCCCTTTGAATCACTCCTAAGGTACAGCCCACGACAGCAAACCCGTGGAGCGACCATGACAACAATAATTACCCCCGACTCGCGCTGGACGCGGCGGCGCGACGAGAAGCAGCGGCGGCTCGGGCTGGTCAAGCAGTATGCGGATGGGGCCGTGCTGCCCAGCGACAAAATCGTCGAGGCCCTCGAAGCCCTGATCCTCCCCGGCGACCGCGTGGTGCTGGAGGGCAATAACCAGAAGCAGGCGGATTTCCTCTCGCGCTCCCTGGCCAAGGCCGATCCGGCCAAGCTCCACGACTTGCACATGATCATGCCCAGTGTCGGCCGGTCCGAGCACCTGGACCTGTTTGAAAAGGGCATCGCGCGCAAGCTCGACTTCTCTTTCGCCGGCACCCAATCCCTGCGCATCAGCCAGTTGCTGGAAGACGGCCTGCTGGAAATCGGCGCGATCCACACCTACATCGAACTCTACGCCCGGCTGGTGGTGGACCTGATCCCCAATGTGGTGCTCTCGGCCGGCTTCATGGCCGACCGCGCCGGTAATATCTACACCGGCGCGAGTACCGAAGACACCCCGGCGCTGATCGAGCCGGCAGCGTTCAGCGATGGCATTGTCATCGTGCAGGTCAATCAGTTGGTGGATGATGTCACCGACTTGCCCCGCGTCGACATCCCGGCCAGTTGGGTCGACTTCGTGGTGGTGGCCGACAAGCCGTTCTACATCGAACCGCTGTTCACCCGTGACCCGCGCCACATCAAGCCGGTGCATGTGCTGATGGCGATGATGGCGATCCGCGGCATCTACGAAAAACACAACGTGCAGTCGCTCAACCACGGCATCGGCTTCAATACCGCCGCCATCGAATTGATCCTGCCCACCTACGGCGAATCCCTGGGCCTTAAGGGCAAGATCTGCCGCAACTGGACCCTCAACCCACACCCCACGCTGATCCCCGCCATCGAAAGCGGCTGGGTCGAAAGCGTGCATTGCTTCGGCACTGAACTGGGCATGGAGCACTACATCGCCGCCCGCCCGGATGTGTTCTTCACCGGCCGCGACGGTTCCATGCGCTCCAACCGCATGTTTTGCCAACTGGCCGGCCAATACGCGGTGGACCTGTTTATCGGCGCCACCCTGCAAGTCGATGGCGACGGGCATTCCTCCACGGTCACCCGCGGGCGCCTCGCCGGTTTCGGCGGTGCGCCGAACATGGGCCACGACCCGCGCGGCCGCCGCCATGGCACCCCGGCCTGGCTCGACATGCGTCACGAGGATGCTCCCGAAGCACTCTTGGAGCGCGGCAAAAAGCTCGTGGTGCAAATGGTCGAGACGTTCCAGGAAGGCGGCAAACCGACCTTCGTCAGCACCCTCGACGCGGTGGAGGTGGCGCGCAAAAGCGGCATGCCCCTGGCACCGATCATGATCTACGGTGACGACGTCACCCACTTGCTCACCGAAGAAGGCATCGCCTACCTGTACAAGGCGCGCTCCCTGGAAGAGCGCCAGGCGATGATCGCCGCCGTCGCCGGGGTGACCGCCATCGGCATGCGCCATAACCCCAAGGACACCGCGCGCATGCGTCGTGAGGGCCTGATCGCCTGGCCCGAAGACCTCGGCATCCGCCGCACCGACGCCACCCGCGAGTTGTTGGCCGCCAAGAGCGTGGCCGACCTGGTGGAGTGGTCCGGCGGTTTGTACAACCCTCCCGCCAAGTTCAGGAGCTGGTAAATGCGCGCCCTCAAACTGCACCCACTCAGCGTTGCCGAACGCCTGGCGGACCTGGCCGTCGACGCGCTGATCGACGAAGCCGACCTGTCGCCCAAACCGGCCCTGGTGGACCGTCGTGGCAACGGTGCCCACCGCGATTTGCACCTGGGTCTGATGCATGCCTCGGCGCTGTCGCTGTGGCCGATGTTCCTGGCAATGGCCGAAGCCGCCCGCGACATCGGTGAAGTCGGCTTGCCCCTGCGCGAAGCCCTCGGCCGCATCGGTCGTGAGGGTGAACAGGCGATGCTTGTCACCACCCTCGGCGTGAACACCCATCGCGGTGCGATCTGGGCCCTCGGCTTACTCACTGCGGCAGCAGCATTGGAACCCCAATCCCGTCACCCGAATGCCGTAACCCTGACAGCGGCAAAACTGGCCCTGCTCGACGATCGCCATGCCCCGCAACCCATGAGCCACGGCGCGCAGGTGGCGCAACGCTACGGCGCACGCGGTGCCCGTGAGGAAGCCCAACTGGGTTTCCCCTCGGTGTTGCAACGCGGCCTGCCGCAACTGCACAAAAGCCGCCAGCAACAGGCCGGTGAACAGAACGCGCGCCTGGATGCGTTGCTCGCGATCATGACCGCCCTGGCCGACACCTGCGTGCTCTACCGCGCCGGCACCGCGGGCCTGCACGCCATGCAACACGGCGCCCAAGCGGTGCTCGACGCAGGCGGCAGCGCGACCCTGGCCGGTCGCCGCCATTTGCACGAACTCGACCAACAGCTGTTGGCCCTGAATGCCTCCCCCGGCGGCGCCGCCGACCTGTTGGCCGCCTGCCTGTTTATCGACCGCCTCGATGGAGCGTTTTGATGGAAACCTTATCCTTTGAATTTCCCGCCGGGCAGCCGCCCAAAGGTCGCGCGCTGGTGGGGTGTGTCGGTTCGGGCGACCTCGAAGTGCTGCTGGAACCGGGCACGCCCGGCATCCTGAGCATTCAGGTACAGACCTCGGTGAATGGCGCCGAACAGCGCTGGCAGCACCTGTTCGAGCGGATCTTCCAGGAGCACACGCCGCCCGCGTTGAACATTGATATCCACGACTTCGGTGCCACGCCCGGCGTGGTGCGCCTGCGCCTGGAACAAGGCTTCGAGGAGATCGGCCATGACTGACTTGCTCAGCAAACACAGCTTCGTCGAACTGGGCGCACGGCAGCGGGCCAAGGCCTTGTTGGACGCAGGTTCTTACCGCGAACTGATCGACCCGTTCGAACGGGTCATGTCGCCCTGGCTCAGCCGTCAGGGCGTGGTGCCCCAGGCCGACGACGGCGTGGTGATCGCCAAAGGCAACATCGCCGGCAAGCCGGTGGTGATCGCCGCGATCGAAGGCAACTTCCAGGGCGGCAGCCTCGGTGAGGTCGGCGGCGCAAAAATCGCCGGCGCCCTTGAACTGGCGGCCGAAGACAACCGCAACGGCATCCCGACCCGCGCCGTGCTGCTGCTGGAAACTGGTGGCGTGCGCCTGCAGGAAGCCAACCTGGGCCTGGCGGCGATTGCCGATATCCACGCCGCGATTGTCGATCTGCGCCAGTATCAGCCGGTGATCGGCGTGGTGGCGGGCAGCGTCGGTTGCTTTGGCGGGATGTCCATCGCCGCCGGGCTGTGCAGCTATCTGCTGGTGACCCGCGAAGCGCGCCTGGGCTTGAACGGTCCGCAGGTGATCGAGCAGGAAGCCGGCCTGGATGAATACGATTCCCGCGACCGGCCCTTTATCTGGAGCCTGACCGGTGGCGAACAACGCTTCAACAGCGGCTTGGCCGACCGTTACGTGGCGGACGATGTCGCGCAGATTCAGCAGACCGTCAGTGCATTATTGCAGCTCGGCTTGCCCGCTCAACAACGCAGTCGCCGTGCCGACTTCTATCTGGCGCGCCTGGCTGAACTGGACGCCGAACCGCAAATCGACCCGGCGACGGTTCGCGATCTGTATCAGGGAGAACACTCATGAGAGGCTTGCAGTGGTTCAACGCGTTGAGTGCCGGCGCCCAACCCGTGGAAGGGTTGCCGGACTCGCTGAAAGTCGCCGATGGCGTATTGGGTGAACACAAGGTGCGCTTTATCGCCGTGGTCCCCGACGCGCAAAACCGCTTCCCCCGCGCACGCAATGGCGAAGTCGGCCTGCTCGAAGGCTGGGGGTTGGCCAAAGTCGTGGATGAAGCCATTGCGAGCGGCGACCAGCGCCCGTTGATCGCCATCGTCGATGTGCCGAGCCAGGCCTATGGCCGTCGCGAAGAAGCCCTCGGCATCCATCAAGCCCTGGCCGCCGCGGTCGACAGCTACGCTCGGGCCCGTCTGGCCGGGCACCCGGTGATCGGGTTGTTGGTGGGCAAGGCCATGTCCGGCGCGTTCCTCGCGCACGGCTACCAGGCCAACCGCCTGATCGCCCTGCGCGACCCCGGCGTGATGGTTCACGCCATGGGCAAGGCCTCGGCGGCGCGGGTGACCCTGCGCAGCGTCGAAGAGCTCGAAGCTCTGGCCGCCAGTGTGCCGCCGATGGCCTATGACATCGACAGTTATGCCAGCCTCGGTTTGCTCTGGGAGACCTTGTCGGTCAGCCAGATTGAACAGCCGACGAAGGACGATGTGGCGCGGGTCAGTGACTGCCTGGTCAGTGCGATCAAGGATGTCGATGGCCGCGATTTGAGCGGTCGCCTGGGTGCGCCCCATCGCGCCGCCTCCAGCCATGTGCGCCAACTGCTGCGGGCGCAATGGTGAACGCCCACGACCTGCTCTGGGGCATGACCCCGGCGCATGTGCCTGCCGATGCGCCGGCCTGGGTGCTGGAGGCGCTCGGTGCCGGGCAGCCGGTGGTGGTCCGCCGCGCCATTGCGCAACCGGGGCAGGTGGCGGTCGGCGTGCGTGGGCGTTTGCGCGAGCAGCGTTTCGCCGCGCAGATGCCGCTGGCGCTGGTGCGGCGGCGCGTGACGCCGCAAGCCCTGCGCGAGGTGACATCGCCACGGGATTTGCCGGCATTGCAGGCGCTGGCTCAACTGCGGCCGCTGCTGGCGCAGAAGGATTGGGGCGTCAGCGGCAGTGCGGGTTTTGAATTGGCCACGGGCATCGAAGCGCTGCATGACGCCAGCGATCTGGATTTGATCCTGCACACCCCCGAGCCGCTGGGGCGACGCGACGCCGGGGACTTGCTAGCGATCCTGGACACGGTGGTCTGCGCCGTGGACCTGCAACTGCAAACCCCGTTTGGCGCCGTCGCCTTGCGCGAATGGGCCGGCTCGTCACGTCGCGTATTACTCAAAACCGCCAGCGGCGCGCACCTGGTCATCGATCCCTGGCAGGCGCTGATATGAGCAGCCTGCTGGTGTTTCCGGGGCAGGGCGCGCAACGCCCTGGCATGCTTCGGCATTTGCCCGCGTCGGTGCTGGACGAAGCCAGCGAGGCCTTGGCTGAAGACGTTCGCCCACTCGACTCTGCGCGGGCCTTGGTCAGTACCCGCGCTGTGCAGTTGTGCCTGTTGATTGCGGGTGTGGCCCATGCGCGCCTGTTGGCGCGCACGCCGGATTATGTGGCGGGTTTGTCCATCGGCGCTTACCCGGCGGCGGTGATTGCCGGTGCCCTGGACTTTGCCGACGCCGTCCGGCTGGTCAGCCTGCGTGGCGAACTGATGCAGCAGGCTTATCCACAGGGCTACGGCATGACCGCCCTGATCGGCCCGGATTTATCCACTGTCGAAACCCTGCTGGCCGACATCCATAGTCCCGAAACCCCGGTGTACCTGGCCAATATCAACGCCGACAACCAGACGGTGATCGCCGGCAGCGATGAAGCGATGCAGCGTGTCGCCCAGCGCGTCAAAGGCAACGGCATCGCCAAGCGCCTGGCCGTCAGCGTGCCGTCCCATTGCGCGCTGCTGGAGCGCCCGGCCCAGGTGCTGGCTGAAGCGTTCGTCACGCTCAATGCACCGCGCATCAGCTACTTGAGCAGTACCCGGGCGCGGCCGATCCGCGACCCTGCGCAATTGCGCGACGACCTGGCCTTCAACATGTGCCGCGTCGTCGACTGGCGCGGCACCGTGCAAAGCGCCTATGAGCGCGGCGTGCGCCTGCAGATCGAACTGCCCCCCGGCGCCGTTCTCACCGGCTTGTCACGCCGCGTGTTCGAACACGGCACGGTGATCGCCTGCGAAGGTGCGCGCCTGGACACCTTGCAGGCCCTGCTGGAAGAGGAGGAGCGCCGCCACCGATAAAGCACCACCCAAGGCTTTCGAAGCACAACAACAAAAAATCGATCGAGCACTTTGAGGACAACAACAATGATTATTTACGGTGTGGCATTGCTGGCGATCTGCACGCTCGCGGGCGTGATCATGGGCGACATGCTTGGCGTGTTGCTCGGCGTCAAATCCAACGTGGGCGGGGTGGGCATCGCGATGATCCTGCTGATCTGCGCACGGCTGTGGATGCACAAACGCGGCGGCATGACCAAGGATTGCGAAATGGGCGTCGGCTTCTGGGGCGCGATGTACATCCCTGTGGTGGTGGCGATGGCCGCGCAACAAAATGTGGTCACCGCTCTGCACGGCGGCCCGGTCGCGGTGCTCGCGGCGATTGGTTCGGTGGTGGTGTGTGGTTGCACCATCGCGTTGATCAGCCGCACGCACAAGGGCGAACCGCTGCCCGATGAAGAACCGCTGATCACACCGACACCTGTCGTGGGAGGCCGCTGATATGTGGGCTCTCATTGAAAAGGGTTTGGAGCATAACGGCCTGGTCACTGCCTTTGCGTTCGTGGGCGTGGTGATGTGGATTTCTGTGGTGCTGTCCAAGCGTCTGACGTTCGGGCGCGTTCACGGCTCGGCGATTGCCATCGTGATCGGCCTGGTGCTGGCCTGGGTCGGCGGCACCATGACCGGCGGGCAAAAAGGCCTGGCGGATATATCGCTGTTCTCCGGCATCGGCCTGATGGGCGGCGCGATGCTGCGCGACTTCGCCATCGTCGCCACGGCGTTTGAAGTGCAAGCCACCGAAGCGCGCAAGGCCGGGATGATCGGTGTGATTGCGCTGCTGCTGGGCACGATCCTGCCGTTTATCGTCGGTGCAAGCATGGCCTGGGTATTCGGTTATCGCGATGCGATCAGCATGACCACCATCGGCGCCGGCGCCGTGACCTACATCGTCGGCCCGGTGACCGGTGCGGCGATCGGCGCGACCTCGGATGTGATGGCGCTGTCGATTGCCACTGGCTTGATCAAGGCGATTCTGGTGATGGTCGGCACGCCGGTTGCGGCGCGTTGGATGGGCCTGGATAACCCGCGTTCGGCGATGGTGTTCGGTGGGCTGGCCGGTACGGTGAGTGGCGTGACGGCGGGGCTGGCGGCGACGGATCGGCGCCTGGTGCCGTATGGCGCGCTGACCGCGACGTTCCACACCGGGCTTGGCTGTTTGCTCGGGCCTTCGTTGCTGTACTTCATTGTGCGAGGGTTGGTGGGCTGACTTTGGGGTGTTGCGGTGATTGGGCTGGCGCTATCGGGGGCAAGCCCCCTCCCACATTTGGAGTGCGTTTCAATGTGGGAGGGGGCTTGCCCCCGATAACGGTCTGTCAGGCTGTCACCTGCCGATTGGCATACATCCGACACTCCGCCAACAACGCCAGCAAATTCGGATCACGCTCCTTGGCCTTCAAGAACACCACCCCGATATGCTGCTGCAACCGATACCGGGGTTGCAGCGGTATCAGCTTCACGCGGTTCTCATACACCGCCGCAATCCGCCCCGGCAGCAGCGCATAACCGACCCCCGAACTGACCATGCTCAGCAGGGTGAAGATGTCATTGACCTGCATCGCCACCTTCGGCTCGAACCCCGCTTGCTTGAACACACGGTTGCCGTCCTGGTGGGTGGCGAAGCCTTGGGTGAGGGTGATGAACGTGGCGTCGCGCACGTCGGCCAGGTCGATCTGCTGGTCGCGGTCGAAGGGCGAGTCGGCGGGCGTGGCGAGGAAGATGTCGTCGGAGAACAACGCGATCTGTTCGCAATCGGGGTCGTTGGCGCGTTCGTCGAGGGAGATCAGGATCGCGTCGACTTCCATGTTCTTGAGCTTATACAGCAGGTCGAAGTTGGAGCCGAGGATCAGGTCGATGTTGAGTTCGCTGCGGCGCAGTTTCAGGCCCATGATCAGTTGCGGCACGGTTTTCACCGTCAGCGAATACAGCGAGCCGAGCTTGAAGCGTTCGGCGGAGAAGCCGGCGGCTTCGCGGGTCAGGCGGATGCTGTCGACTGCGTCCTGCACCAGCTTTTGTGCGCGCTCTTCGAGCACGTAGGCGCTTTCCAGCGGGGTGAGGTTGCGGCCTTCATGCTTGAACAGCGGGCAGCGCAGGGCGTTTTCCAGGGAGTGGATGGCGCGGTGTACGCTGACGTTGCTGGTTTGCAGCTCGGCAGCGGCGCGGGCCAGGTTGCCGGTACGCATGAAGGCCAGGAAGATTTCCAGCTTTTTGAGGGTGAACTCTTCGTCGATCAACATGGCCGTGGCTCTTGTTCGAATGCTGCCGATTGTGCGCGCAAAACCGTGCGGCGTCGCCGGAACGTCATAAGGCCCTTGCACTCTTATGCGCAAGGCGGGACGCTTGTCAGCCAGCGGTCAACGGTTACGGGAGGTCAGTGACAGATGTACCACGGGGAACGATTCAACGCCTGGAGCCATTTGCTCGGTGCAGTCGCGGCGTGTGTGGGCGCGGTGTGGATGTTGGTGGTGGCGAGCCTGGACGGCAGCCCCTGGAAGATTGTCAGCGTGGCGATTTATGGGTTTACGTTGATGGTGCTGTACAGCGCGTCGACGGTGTATCACAGCGTGCAGGGGCGGCGAAAAGCGATCATGCAGAAGGTCGATCACTTTTCGATCTACCTGTTGATCGCCGGCAGTTACACGCCGTTTTGCCTGGTCAGTTTAAGAGGGCCGTGGGGCTGGACGTTGTTCGGGATCGTCTGGGGGCTGGCGGTGATCGGCATTCTGCAGGAGATCAAACCGCGTTCTGAAGCACGGGTTCTGTCGATCGTGATCTATGCGGTGATGGGCTGGATCGTGCTGGTGGCGGTCAAGCCGCTGATCGCCGCGCTGGGCACGGCGGGGTTTATCTGGCTGGCGGCGGGCGGGGTGTTGTACACCGTCGGCATTATCTTTTTTGCCCTGGAGGATCGCCTGCGGCATTCCCATGGGATCTGGCATCTGTTTGTGATCGGCGGCAGTTTGCTGCATTTCGTGGCGATCATGCATTACGTGCTCTAACGCACGACGCGGTCTAAAAAATGTGGAAGGGGGCTTGCCCCCGATGGCGATGTGTCAGTTGGCAAATATGCTGGCTGAACCACAGCCATCGGGGGCAAGCCCCCTCCCACATTGGTTCTTCAGAGAGGTTGAGGGCGCTGACTACAGGCGTTCGAGCAGCTCCCGGGCACGTTCACCGAAGATCTGCAGCAGGTTGGCCAACATGTGCGGCGGCGGTTCGTCGGCGCGGGTCAGGGCGTACAGGGTGATCGGCAGCGGCGGTGTGAGCGTGCGGATGCAGGTGGTCGCCGTCGACGCGCCGAGGGCGGTGAAGGGGTCGATGACGGTCAGGCCGGCGCCGGATTCGACCATCGCGCGAGCCAGGGAGTAGGTCTGCACCGAGAGGCTCACCCGTGGTGGCGGGTCGACTTTTTCCAGGTAACTGTCGAGCTTTGCCGCCAACGGGTCGGCGCTGGACAGGCCAATCAACGGCGCTCCCGCCAGCTCCGCCAACGGCAGCGGCTGGCGGGTTTGCGCGTCGCTCCAATAGCCCTTGGACGCCAGCGCGACCAAGGCTCCGTTGGCCAGCACTTGGGTGGTGAGCCCCGGGTGGCCGGCGAAGTTGAGGGTCAGCGCCAGGTCGATTTCGCGCATCAACAGCTTCTGCACCAACTCGCGGCTATGGTCGCTGGACAGTTCGCAGGCGATGTCCGGGTAAGCGCGCTTCCACTGCAGAATCGCCGGTGGCAGCAACGACAGCGCCAGCGCCGGGATCGCACCGATCCGCACACTCTGCGCCGGCGACCGGCGCAGACTCTTGGCCAGGCGCCTTACGCCTTGCAGGCTTTCGCTGACTTTCTCGACTTCGCGTTCCAGTGCCAGGGCTTCCGGCGTGGGCTGCAATTTGCCGCGCACGCGCAGAAACAGCGGGAAGCCCAGTTGCAACTCGGCGTGCTGCAACACTTTGCTCACCGCCGGTTGCGAGACGTGCAGCAATTGCGCGGCGGCGCTGATGGAGCCGGTCTGGCGGATGGCCTGGAAGATTTCGATATGACGCAAGCGCATGGCGAGTCCATAACCTTTGCTTATAGGTGACCCATCTTTATTCATTGTCGCGGGCCTGTCACCTGCCCCTACGCTTGAGCCGTCTTATTCAACGGCGAGGAGCGGGGATGGCCAGGCAGGTTTGTATCATCGGGGGTGGGGTCATCGGCCTGGCAAGCGCCTACGCGCTGGTGCGCGCCGGGCATGACGTGACGCTGATCGACGCGCGCGACACCCTGGGCAGCGAAACCAGTTTCGCCAACGGTGGGCAGTTGTCGTATCGCTACGTTGCGCCGCTGGCCGATGCCGGCGTGCCGCTGCAAGCGCTTGGCTGGCTGCTGCGCGGTGATTCGCCATTGAAGCTGCGCCCGCGCCTCGACCCGCAGCAATGGCGCTGGATGGCGGCGTTCCTCGGCGCCTGCCGTGGCTCGGTGAACCGGCGCAATGCCGCCCACTTGCTGCGCCTGGCGAGCCTGAGCCAGGCCACCTTGCAGCAGTGGCGCGAGGATGATCGCCTGGACGGCTTCGACTGGCGGCGCAACGGCAAGCTGGTGACGTTTCGCAACGCCGACACCTTCGAGCATGCGCGCCGCAAGGTCACGGATATCCTGCAACAGCAGGTGCTGTCGGCGGCCGATTGCACTCGCCTGGAGCCGGCGCTGGCGAGCGGTGGTTTTGTCGGTGGGATCTACACGCCGAACGAGGAAGTGGCCGATTGTCACGCCTTCTGCCAACGCCTGGCGGCGCGCCTGCAAGCGTCGGGGCATTGCCGCTTCTTGCTGGGGCGCAAGGTCACCGGGATCCGTCACAGCGCCGGTGCGGTGCAGGCCATAGAGTTGGGCGAGGAGGTAATGCCGGTCGAGCAACTGGTCCTCGCCGCCGGGCATCGCAGCGCTGAATTGGGGTTGCCGGGGCTGGCGCTGCCGCTGTATCCGCTCAAGGGCTACAGCCTGAGCGTGCCGATTGGCGCGCAGCATCGGGCGCCGAATGTGAGCATCACCGACTACGACCGCAAGATCGTGTACGCCCGGATCGGCGAGCAATTGCGGGTGGCGGCGATGGTCGATATCGTCGGTTTCGACGCCGGCCTCGAGCCCAAGCGGCTCGCGTTGATCAGGCGCCAGGCGGTCGAGACATTCCCCTTGGCCGGCGACTACGCCCAGGCGGTCGAATGGGCCGGCATGCGTCCCGCCACGCCGACCGGGGTGCCGCTGATTGGCGCCAGCGCCTATCGCAACCTGTGGCTGAACCTGGGCCATGGCGCGCTCGGTTTTACCCTGGCCTGCGGCAGCGGCCAACTGCTGGCCGAACTGATCGGCCAGCACCTGCCATCGATTGATATGCAGGGCCTGGCGCCCCGCGCCGCTTGAATCGTCACACACCAACGGAGAATAACAATGAGAAAAATCCTGTTGACCGGTTGCACCCTGGGGCTTTTGTTCGGCGCGCCGGTTCAGGCGAATGAACCGCCGGCAGAGGGCACGTTGAGTAAGATCGCCAGCACCAAGTCCATTACCTTGGGTTATCGCGATGCGTCGGTGCCGTTTTCCTACGTGGGCGACCAGAGCGGTAAGCCCATGGGCTATTCGGTGGACCTGGCCAACAAGATTGTCGAGCGCATCCAGCAGAAAACCGGGGTGGCCAACCTTAGCGTGAAGTACAACCTGGTGACTTCCCAGACCCGTATCCCGCTGGTGCAGAACGGCACCGTCGACCTGGAGTGCGGTTCTACCGGGGTGACCGCCGAGCGGCAGAAGCAGGTGGCGTTTTCCTACGGCTTCATCTACGTGAAGGGGCAACTGCTGACGGCGAAAGACAGCGGCATCCAAGGCTTCGCCGACCTCAAGGGCAAGAACGTGGTGACGACCGCCGGCACCACCAACGAACGTTTTCTCAAAAGTTACAACGCCGAGCACAACGGCAACCTGTCGGTGATCAGCGCCAAGGACCATGGCGAAGCCTTCAAGATGCTCGAGACCGGCCGCGCAGCCGCGTTCTATATGGACGATGCGTTGCTCTACGGCGAGCGCGCCAAGGCCAGGGACCCGCATCGCTGGGTGGTGGTGGGCGAGGAGCAGTCGCGGGAAATCTACAGCTGCATGGTGCGCAAGGACGATCCGCAGTTTCTCGCGGTGGTCAACGACACCTTGGGCGATCTGTACCGCACCGGTGAGATCAACGGGATTTACCGGCGCTGGTTTGAACAGCCGATCCCACCGAAGGGCCTGAACCTGGAGTTTCCGATGACCGCCGAGTTGAAGGCGATCTTCGCCACGCCGGTCAGCGACCCGGTGGAATAAACCCGCTCCTCGGGCCGGTCAGAAGTCGCCCCACAGTTGTTGGGCGACGGCCAGCGCGACGACCGGCGCGGTTTCGGTGCGCAACACGCGCGGGCCGAGGCGGGCGGCGTGGAAGCCGGCGTCTTGGGCGGTGTCGACTTCAGGGTCGGTCAAGCCGCCTTCGGGCCCGATCAGGAACGCCAGGCTCGATGGCTTGGCATGGCTGACCATCGGCTCGGCCACCGGGTGCAGCACCAGCTTCAGGTCCGCCTCGGTCTGCTTCAGCCAATCGGCCAGTAGCAGCGGTGGATGAATCACCGGCACCGTCGAGCGCCCGCATTGCTCGCAGGCGCTGATCGCCACCTGGCGCCAGTGCAGCAGGCGTTTGTCGGCGCGTTCGTCCTTGAGGCGCACTTCGCAGCGTTCGCTGAAAATCGGCGTGATGGCGTTGACGCCCAGTTCGGTGGCTTTCTGAATCGCCCAATCCATCCGCTCGCCGCGGGACAGGCCCTGGCCGAGGTGAATGTGCAGCGGCGATTCGGCCTGCCCGGCGAATTGCTCGGTCAGTTGCACGCTGACGTGTTTTTTACCGACCTCCAGCAACGTGCCGCGAAACTCCTGGCCGGAACCGTCGAACAATTGCACGGCATCGCCTTCGCCCATGCGCAGCACGCGGCTGATGTAGTGCGCCTGGGCTTCAGGCAATTCGTGATCGCCGAGGCTCAGCGGGGTGTCGGTGAAAAAGCGGGACAGTCTCATGTCTGTTCTCTGGAAAAAAATACAAAGCTTGAAGGGCAAATCAACCTGGATCGCGAAAGCCTGGGTGGAAGTCTTTGGGCACGGCAACGCTCACCTTGCTGTTGGTGGCGATATCGATCCCTTCGCTGGCCACTTCCGCCAAAAAGTCGATCTGCTCCGGCGTAATCACATACGGCGGCAGGAAGTACACCACGCTGCCCAACGGCCGCAGCAGCGCGCCGCGCGCCAGGGCGTGCTCGAACACCTTCAGGCCACGGCGTTCCTGCCAGGGGTAGGCGGTCTTGGTGGCTTTGTCCTGGACCATCTCGATGGCCAGCACCATGCCGGTCTGGCGCACTTCTGACACATGGGGGTGGTCCGCCAGGTGCGCGGTGGCCGTGGCCATGCGCTGGGCCAGGGCCTTGTTGTTTTCGATGACGTTGTCTTCTTCGAAAATATCCAGGGTCGCCAGGGCCGCTGCGCACGCCAGCGGGTTGCCGGTGTAGCTGTGGGAATGCAGGAAGGCGCGCAGGGTCGGGTAGTCGTCGTAGAAGGCGCTGTAGACATCTTCGGTGGTGACCACCGCCGCCAGCGGCAGGTAGCCGCCGGTGAGGGCCTTGGACAGGCACAGGAAGTCCGGGCGGATGCCGGCCTGTTCGCAGGCGAACATGCTGCCGGTGCGGCCGAAGCCCACGGCGATTTCGTCGTGGATCAGGTGTACGCCGTAGCGGTCGCAGGCTTCGCGCAGCAGCTTGAGGTATACCGGGTGGTACATACGCATGCCGCCGGCGCCCTGGATCAGCGGTTCGACGATTACGGCGGCGACTGTGTCGTGGTTGTCCGCCAGGGTCTGTTCCATGGCCAGGAACATGTTGCGCGAGTGTTCTTCCCAGCTCATGCCCTCGGGGCGCAGGTAGCAGTCCGGGCTTGGCACCTTGATCGTGTCGAGCAGCAGCGCTTTGTAGGTTTCGGTGAACAGCGGCACGTCGCCCACCGACATCGCGGCGATGGTTTCGCCGTGGTAGCTGTTGGTCAGGGTGACGAAGCGTTTTTTGTTCGGCAGGCCGCGGTTGAGCCAGTAGTGAAAGCTCATCTTCAACGCGACTTCGATGCACGACGAACCGTTATCGGCGTAGAAGCACCGGGTCAGGCCTGCGGGCGTCATCGCCACCAGGCGCTCGGACAGTTCGATCACCGGCTGGTGGCTGAAACCGGCGAGGATCACGTGTTCCAGCTGGTCGACCTGGTCTTTGATGCGTTGGTTGATACGCGGGTTGGCGTGGCCGAACACGTTGACCCACCAGGAGCTGACGGCGTCGAGGTAGCGCTTGCCTTCGAAGTCTTCCAGCCACACGCCTTCACCGCGCTTGATCGGGATCAGCGGCAGTTGCTGGTGGTCTTTCATCTGGGTGCAGGGATGCCACAGCACCGCAAGGTCGCGTTGCATCCACTGGTTGTTCAAGCCCATCGTCTATCTCCTCGAAGCGGTCCTGCGCCCGGCGCAGGCGAAACAATCGCGCAAGCCTATGCAATGGAGGCCCGTGTCACAAGCCATTGTGGGGCAATTCGCAGTAAACACAGGACGGTCTGTCACGTTTCTTAGGAATAGTCTTAATCCCTCGTTAACGTATTGTGCCTAGGCTTATGATCATATTTCTCGATATTTCAAAGCAAAAAATTGCGCTTTAATTCGATAGGTAAATCGTTAGTCTTGAGCACAGTTCTTACGGGATTAAGTACATGCAGCTACGTAACTCACCAGCCCGCTACGGCTGGGTCAGCATGGTATTGCACTGGGGCGTGGCCCTGGTGGTGTTTGGTCTGTTCGCCCTGGGCTTGTGGATGGTCGGTCTCGACTACTACAGCGCATGGCGCAAAGACGCGCCGGATCTGCACAAAAGCATAGGCATCACGCTGTTCGCCATCATGCTGGTGCGTATCGTCTGGCGCCTGATCAGCCCGCCGCCACCGGCGCTGGCCAGCTACAGCCGGCTGACGCGGATCGGTGCTGCATTTGGCCATGGGTTCCTTTATGTCGGCTTGTTTGCCGTGATGATCGCCGGTTACCTGATTTCCACCGCGGACGGTGTGGGTATCCCGGTGTTTGGCCTGTTTGAGATTCCTGCCTTGGTTTCCGGCTTGCCGGACCAGGCAGACACCGCAGGCGTGGTGCATCTGTACCTCGCCTGGGTGCTGGTGGTTTTCGCCGGCCTGCACGGCGTGGCCGCGTTGAAACACCACTTTATCGATCGTGATGCGACCCTCACGCGAATGCTGGGGCGCAAAGCCTGATGTTCAACCTCGACTCACAAGGAATAGAAAGCATGTTGAAAAAGACACTCGCTGCTCTGGCAATCGGTTCTGCTCTGCTGTCCGCAGGCCAGGTGATGGCCGCTGACTATGTTGTCGACAAAGAAGGCCAGCACGCCTTCGTCGACTTCAAGATCAGCCACTTGGGCTACAGCTTCATCACCGGTACGTTCAAGGACCTGGACGGCAAGTTCAGCTTCGATGCCGCCAAGCCTGAAGACAGCAAGATTGAGTTCAACGTCCGCACCGCCAGCGTGTTCACCAACCACGCTGAACGTGACAAGCACATCTCCAGCAAAGACTTCCTGGACGTTGGCAAGTTTGCCGATGCCAAGTTCGTCTCCACCAGTGTTAAAACCACCGGTAAGAATGCTGCGGGCCAAGTCACTGCCGACGTGACCGGCGACCTGACCCTGCACGGCGTGACCAAGCCGATCGTCGTCAAGGCCACCTTCCTGGGTGAAGGCAAGGATCCATGGGGCGGCTACCGTGCCGGTTTTGAAGGCACCACCAGCTTCAATCGCCAAGACTTCGGCAAGCAGATGGACCTGGGCCCAGCGTCCAACAATGTTGAGCTGTACGTGACGTTCGAAGGTGTGAAAGCGAAGTAACGCTTCACTTGTTGGAGCGAGCTTGCTCGCGAAAAACGTAGAGACACCGCGTTTTTTCAGGCTGCCAGCGTTATCGTTGACGACCTTCGCGAGCAAGCTCGCTCCTACAGGCAAAAAAACCCGTATCTCGCGATACGGGTTTTTTTTTTATGCTTCGCGGTTGCGGGTCAGCAGCGCTGGTTTTTCACCACGAGGACGGCCTGGCAACTGATCCAGTTGCTCCGGTGTCGGGAAGCGGTCGGCTTTCGACTCCTTGTGGATGATCTTCGGCGCTGGGCCGCCGCGCGGGTTCTGCACCGCTGGCTCGGACAAGCGTGGCTGGTCGTCACGGGCCGGGCGGCGGTTGTTGCTGCGCGAGTCTTCGCGACGCGCTTGGCCATCACGCGGTGCGCCGTTACGCGGGCCGCTGCGCTTGGCCGGTGGCGTACCGGTGGTGCCGCCGCTGCTGTTGCGCGGGCCGTTCTGACGCGCGCCCTGTGGCTGGCCGCCACGCGGTGCGCCAGTGCCAGCGCCCGGAGCCGGAGCGCCTGGACGACGGCCACGGCCCTGGGCCGGTTTGGCCTGGGGCACGTAGTCGACGCGGTTACCGAAGTTATCCACATCGTCGTCGAGGAACTCGTCCGGCGCGCGGTCGGCGCTGGCGCGTGGCGGCTGGCTTGGCTGGCTCGGCTGACGCTGTTCGCGGGCCGGGGTGCCTTCGCGGGGCTTCTGCTCGCGGGCCGGGCGTTCGCCACGGCCGTTGGTCGGCGCTTTTTCCTTGCCGCCCTTGTCCTTGCCCTTGTCGCGACGACCGCCACCACCACCGCCGCCGTTCGGGCCATCGCCCTTCGGACCGCGTGGGTTGCGTGGGTTACGCACGTCCGGACGCTCGCGCACCTCAGGCTTCTCGGCCTCAACGGTGCTGGCATCGAAGCCCATCAGGTCGCCGTCGGCGATTTTCTGCTTGGTCATGCGCTCGATGCTTTTCAGCAGTTTTTCTTCGTCCGGCGCAACCAGGGAGATGGCTTCGCCCGAACGACCGGCACGGCCGGTACGGCCGATACGGTGTACATAGTCTTCGTCGACGTTAGGCAGCTCGAAGTTGACCACGTGCGGCAGTTGGTCGATATCCAGGCCGCGTGCGGCGATATCGGTGGCCACCAGGATGCGTACTTCACCGGCCTTGAAGTCGGCCAGCGCTTTGGTGCGCGCGTTCTGGCTCTTGTTGCCGTGGATGGCGACGGCGGTGAGGCCGTGCTTGTCCAGGTACTCGGCCAGGCGGTTGGCGCCGTGCTTGGTGCGGGTGAACACCAGCACCTGTTCCCACGCGCCGTGGGTGATCAGGTGCGCCAGCAACGAACGCTTGTGGCTGGCGGCCAGGCGGAACACGCGTTGTTCGATACGCTCGACCGTGGTGTTCGGCGGCGTGACCTCGATGCGCTCCGGGTTGTGCAGCAACTTGCCGGCCAGGGCGGTGATGTCGTTGGAGAACGTTGCCGAGAACAGCAGGTTCTGACGTTTGGCCGGCAGGCGGGCGAGGACCTTTTTCACGTCATGGACAAAGCCCATGTCGAGCATGCGGTCGGCTTCGTCGAGCACGAGGATTTCCACGTGGGACAAATCGACGCTGCCTTGGCCGCACAGGTCGAGCAGGCGACCCGGGCAGGCGACGAGGACGTCAACGCCACGGGACATGGCCTGAACCTGTGGGTTCATGCCGACGCCGCCGAAGATGCAGGCGCTGACGAACTTCAGGTCGCGGGCATACAGCTTGAAGCTGTCATGCACTTGGGCGGCGAGTTCGCGGGTAGGGGTCAGGACCAGTACGCGCGGTTGGCGCGGGCCATGACGCTGGGACTTGTCCGGGTGACCATTGGGGAACAACCGCTCCAGAATCGGGAGGGCGAAGCCGCCGGTTTTACCAGTACCTGTCTGAGCCGCAACCATCAGGTCGCGACCTTGCAACACGGCGGGAATAGCCCGCTGTTGCACCGGAGTAGGCTCGGTATAGCCCGCTGCCTCGATGGCGCGGACTAAAGCCTCGGAGAGACCGAGGGAAGCAAAGGACATGAGTAATCCTGTTTTAGTTAGGGCTTGGCCCAAAGGGATAATCTTGCCGGGCGTGAATGGCGCTTAGGGGAGCGCAACCCCGTCCGGTCCTGCTGCGTCTGGCGGACACTCCAATGGCTCGCGCGGGCCGCAAAGCTGCGCAGTAGCTGGGTTGGGTGTCTTTTTCAAGACCTCAGCGGCCGGGCGTAAGCCTGGCGGGAAGGCCCGAGTATAACAGAGCAATCACCGCGCGCTGCTTTCCTGCTGCTCAACGGTGTGTTCGTGCAGTGTAATCGGCGCCGCTGCGCTTTGAATACCACCATATTTGGCGCTCAAGGCGGCGTAGGCCGGCTCTTGCTTGAAACGCTTGAGTTCGGCGGCAAAGCGCTGCACTAGGAGGTCCATGCCCGCGCCACGGCGCACGGCGAGGAACTGCTGCTGGCGGCGGATCACGGCGGGCGCCTGGCTGACCTGGCCTTCCAGGCCCAAGGCCGCGATCACATGCTGGCCGACCCGGCGGTCAGTCACCAGCAGATCGATGCGGCCAAGCAGCAATTTGCCGAAGTTCGCTTCATGACTCGGCGCCGGCTCGCGTTGGAACACGCTGGACTCACTGAATTCGGCGCCGTACAGGTAACCCGGCGAGGTGCCCACGGTCAGCCCGCGCAACTCGTCGAGGGTCTGGACCGGGTGGGGCCGCTCATTGGCGTAGAACAGCACGAACTCCACTTCCGACAGCGGTTCGCTGGGGTACAGCAGCAGGGCATCGCGCTCATGGCTGTGGAAAATGTCCAGCGCGCCGTCGGCGTGGCCTTGTTCGAGCATCGCCAGGCAGCGTTTCCACGGCAGGAATTGCCACTGCACATCGACGCCCAGGCGCTGGAACACGATCACCGTGGTTTCATAGTCCAGCCCGCGCATCGTGCCGTTGTCGTCATACACGTAAGGCGCCCACGGTTCGGTGACGATGCGCAATTTCTCGCCGTGAGCGGCCAGGCTCAGGCAAGTAAAAAGAGTCGCAGTCAACAGCTTCAGAAGGGCGGACATGGCCTGAGGTTACGATGCTCCTGAATGAAAGAGAAGCTCTGGCACGCGCATCTGCAAGGATCGTTATTTGACGGGCGAGGTTATCAAATGTTCGTAGATCGCGCTGCGCCGCTCGCCCAGAATCAGCCTGACCACCGGGTTGGCGAACCAGTGCTCCAGTTGGTGGGCGTCGAGCGGACGTTGCTGGCGCTCTTCCTGATTCTGCCGCGCCTTGTCCCACCACACCGGGCCACACGCCTGGTCGAACTCGTTCTCGTGCTCGTAGCAACCGTAGAGAACTTCGCGGATGAACTGCTGCTGGTGCTTGGGCAAGAGCAGGGTGATCAGTTTGTACATCAGGCGCTGCAAGCGCGGCGGGCGCGGCAGGTGCGAGGAAACCTGACGCGTGTCGGCCAGGGCCTGCGCGCTGGTGGGGGCGGCCGCATGCTTGGCGATCCACGCCTTGACCTTGGCGCGGAACAGCTGCTTGCGGCTCCAGTAATGGTGGATCAGGTCCGGGCACTCGCGCACATTCACGGTGCGGTAGGCGGCGATCGACAGGCAGAACTCTTCCAGGGTGTAGGCGCCCTGGGCGTGGGGGAACAGTTCATCCATCAACTCGATGGAGTGATCGAGGATGTGCGCGTCCTGTTGCGTCAGGCCGATGACGCCGGAGTTGAGGGTCATCATGTCATCGTCGGCCACGCCCATGTCCAGCAGGCGCTGGTGCAGGGCGCTATAGAGGATGCTTTCGTGATTGTCGCCGTACTTGGTGTAGAAGGCGTTGCACAGCAGAGTGCCGGGTTGCACGCGCTCGAACAGGGCTGTGGGCGAATGGTGGAAGAAGGTGTCGGTGTCGATCAGCAGGGCTGTCGACGACTCTTCCAGCACCTGGCGCAGCACCACGTGTTTGGTGCGGAAGTGATAGCCGTGGGGCTCGCTCCAGCGTTTGCGGGTGGCGTCGTCCAGCGGGCGCACGCGTACCGGCAGCAGGCGATAGGGTTCGGGGTTGTCGCTGAATACCTGGATGTCCACGACGGCGTCCGGGGTGTCCTGCAGAAAAGCCAAGGCGCTGGCGATACTGAAGACGGCTTCCTGATGATAGGTTTCGGCACCGAAAACCAGATACACCAGTTGCGGGCGGGAAGTCGTGGGCACTGTATTCATGGACTGCTGGGTTCCGTGGGCATGTAAAACGACAAAGGCCCTCGTAGAAACGAGGGCCTTGGCACAGCCGGGCAAACTTCAGCGTGGCAGCTTGAGGTTGTTCCAGATGGCAAGGCTAGGTTCAGCCTGGTTCAGGGTATAGAAATGCAGCCCTGGCGCACCACCTTGCAACAATTGTTCACACATCTTACTGATAACCTGTTCGCCAAATGCCTGGATGCTTTTGACGTCGTCGCCATAGGCTTCCAGTTGCTTACGCACCCAGCGTGGGATCTCAGCACCGCAGGCGTCGGAGAAGCGCGCCAGCTTGCTGTAGTTGGTGATCGGCATGATGCCCGGCACGATCGGGATGTTCACACCCATGGCCCGTACACGCTCGACGAAGTAGAAGTAGCTGTCGGCGTTGAAGAAGTACTGGGTGATCGCACTGTCGGCGCCGGCGTTGGCCTTGCGCACGAAATTCTGCAGATCGTCTTCGAAGTTGCGCGCCTGTGGGTGCATCTCCGGGTAAGCCGCCACTTCGATGTGGAAGTGATCGCCGCTTTCTTCGCGGATGAAGCTCACCAGGTCGTTGGCGTAGCGCAGCTCACCGCTGGCCATGCCCATGCCGGATGGCAGGTCACCGCGCAGGGCGACGATGCGCTTGATGCCGGCGCCTTTGTATTGGGTCAGCAGGGCGCGCAGGTCGGCCTTGCTGTCGCCCACGCACGACAAGTGCGGCGCGGCGGGAATTTTGACTTCGCTTTCCAGCTGCAACACGGTGTTGATCGTGCGGTCACGGGTCGAGCCGCCAGCGCCGTAGGTGCAGGAGAAGAAGTCGGGGTGGTAGCTGGCCAACTGCTTGGCAGTCGCCATCAGTTTTTCATGCCCAGCATCGGTCTTGGTCGGAAAGAACTCGAAGCTGTAGCGACGGTCTTGGGACATGGTAATACCCTTGGAAACTCAGAAGCCGACTGTGCAACCCACCTGCACTGTAGGAGCGAGCTTGCTCGCGAAGAACGTCAACGATAACGCGTCAAACAGGCTGTACGCGGTGCCCTTGGGTTTTTCGCGAGCAAGCTCGCTCCTACAGGTTAGAGCAGGTGGAGCTGGTTACTTAGTAGCGGTAAGCGTGCGGCTTGAACGGACCTTCGACGGTCACGCCGATGTAGTCGGCCTGGGTCTTGGTCAGTTGAGTCACCACGCCGCCGAAGCCGCGGACCATTTCCAGGGCCACTTCTTCGTCGAGTTTCTTCGGCAGCACTTCCACGGTCAGACGCTCGGCTTTCTGGGCCGGCGACAGGTCGGCGTACTTCTGGCCGAACAGGAAGATCTGCGCCAGTACCTGGTTGGCGAACGAGCCGTCCATGATGCGGCTTGGGTGGCCAGTGGCGTTACCCAGGTTTACCAGGCGGCCTTCGGCCAGCAGGATCAGGTAGTCGTCGTTCTGCGGGTCGAAATCGCCCGAGCCGGTACGGTGAACCTTGTGTACCTGTGGCTTCACTTCTTCCCATGCCCAGTTCTTGCGCATGAAAGCGGTGTCGATTTCATTGTCGAAGTGACCGATGTTGCACACCACGGCGCGCTTCTTCAGGGCCTTGAGCATGTTGGCATCGCAGACATTCACGTTACCGGTGGTGGTGACGATCAGGTCGATCTTGCCCAGCAGGGCCTTGTCGATGCTCGCTTCGCTGCCATCGTTGATGCCATCGATGAACGGCGAAACCACTTCGAAACCGTCCATGCAGGCTTGCATGGCGCAGATCGGGTCGACTTCGGAGACCTTGACGATCATGCCTTCCTGGCGCAGGGACTGGGACGAACCCTTGCCCACGTCACCGTAGCCGATCACCAGGGCTTGCTTGCCCGACAGCAGGTGGTCGGTGCCGCGCTTGATCGCATCGTTCAGGCTGTGACGGCAGCCGTACTTGTTGTCGTTCTTGCTCTTGGTCACCGAGTCGTTGACGTTGATGGCCGGGATTTTCAGCTCGCCCTTGGCCAGCATGTCCAGCAGGCGGTGTACGCCGGTGGTGGTTTCTTCGGTCACGCCGTGGACGCGGTCGAGGATCTGCGGGTACTTCTTGTGCAGCAGCTCGGTCAGGTCGCCGCCGTCGTCGAGGACCATGTTGGCATCCCAAGGCGCGCCATCTTTCAGGATGGTTTGCTCCAGGCACCATTCGTACTCTGCTTCGGTCTCGCCTTTCCAGGCGAATACCGGGATACCGGCAGCAGCGATGGCGGCGGCGGCCTGGTCTTGTGTCGAGAAGATGTTGCAGGACGACCAACGCACTTCGGCACCCAGGGCAACCAGGGTTTCGATCAGCACGGCAGTCTGGATGGTCATGTGGATGCAGCCGAGAATCTTCGCGCCCTTGAGCGGTTGCTCAGCGGCGTACTTGCGACGCAGGCCCATCAGCGCAGGCATTTCGGATTCGGCGATAAAGGTTTCGCGACGGCCCCAGGCAGCGAGGGACATGTCGGCGACTTTGTAGTCGTTGAAATCTGCAGGCGTAATTACAGCGCTCATGAAGAGCCTCCATTCGTAGTGTGCGAATGGGCGCCGTTGTGCGTTTAGTATCAGGCCAGGACAACCAGGCCGGACAACGCCCCATCCGAGCCTGACAGGTCTAACCTGCTGCAGCGCCCCTCGGACAGGTGGCGGGAGAACGGTATCAACTGAAGATGACCGTTTTGAAGCGGGTGCGATTATAGCTGTGTACGCGGCACTTCCCAAGCCTTTCTGTCGGCGATATGAAGATCCCGCATGGGGGCGATAGGCAATGGCGCATAGAGCTTGCGCCCAGGCTCTGCCATGATATTGCCCATCATTCGGCAAGACGCTTTGGAGTGACCATGAACTTCCACACCCGCAAATGGGTAAAACCTGAAGACCTCAACCCCAACGGCACCCTGTTCGGTGGCAGCCTGCTGCGTTGGATCGACGAGGAAGCAGCCATCTACGCGATTGTCCAATTGGGCAACCAGCGCGTGGTGACCAAGTACATTTCTGAAATCAACTTCGTCAGCGCCTCGCGCCAGGGCGACATCATCGAGCTGGGCATCACCGCCACCGATTTCGGCCGCACCTCCATCACCCTGACCTGTGAAGTGCGCAACAAGATCACCCGCAAAAGCATCCTCACCGTGGAAAAAATGGTCTTCGTCAACCTCGGCGAAGACGGTTTGCCCGCGCCTCACGGCCGGACCGAGATCAAATACGTGAAAGACCAGTTCAAGGAAGACAGCCCTCCTGCGTAACCGCACAGCGGTTTGATTGCTTTACCAAATCATTCCGCGTGGATCTTTCCCAGGCTTTCTCACGACTCAGGACTACGTTCTGTATCGAGAGCCTATGTATGAAAGTGTCGTCCAATCCGGCTGCGCAGATGCAGCCGCTTTCGCTCCAGTCATCGCAAGCCCCCCTCAGCCAAGACGTGAAAACCACGTTGGTTGAGGCCGCAGGACCGCGCAAACTGAGTCTTTCCCGCAATATTGACGGCCAGGTGGAGGTGGTGTTGTCGCCGCCACCGCCCAGCCATCTGGTGCTCAGCGGCGGAGGTGCCAAAGGCATTGCCTATCCGGGAATGGTGCAGGCGCTGGAGGACAGTGGGAAGCTGCAAGGTATCCAGGTTATTTCCGGCTCATCCGCCGGCGCGATTTCTGCCTCGTTGCTCGCCAGCGGCATGAACGCCGAGGTCTTCGGCAAGCTATCGAACCGCATCGACCTGCCGAGCCTGTTGAACAGCGACGACCCGTTGACGGCCTGGCTGCAAGAGGCCAGTGCTCGCCTGGGCAAACTCACCCGGCGCTTGCCAGGCCCGGCGGGCAATATCTCTCAATTGTTGCTGACCATGATGCCGCGCCTGCAAACCGAGGCGCGTCCCTTGGAGCAATTGCTGCGCAATGAGTCGCGCCAATCGGTCCTTGCCCATATCGCCGCTACGCCAAGGGCCACCCGGCCTGGTGAAGTCATGAAAATCGCCGACCGGCTCAGCGCCGGCGAGGCTCCGACGTTTCGCGATCTTGAGGTGTTGAACCGACATATCCCGGCGATCAAACCGCTCAATATCACCGGCACAGGGATGTTCGACGGCCGCCCGCAACTGGTGACGTTCAACGCCAGCCTGACCCCGGACATGGACATCGCCCGCGCCGCGCACATCTCGGCGTCGTTGCCGGTGCTTTTCAAGCGCCCTGGCGAGCAGGGGCATGCCTTCCAGGAAACCGCCGAAGCCACTGCATTCCAGGACGGCGGCCTGCTGCTCAACACGCCGGCCCCCGGGGTGATCGAGCCCTCGTTTGCAGAAAGCCCGTTGAGCCAGCACGAGTCTCTGATCGTCAAGTTTGAAGCCGAAGACGCAGCGATGCCGAAAAAAGGCGGCGGTTTTTTCAGCAGCCTCGTCGACAAGCTGACGGGAACGCCCCATGCGTCCGCCGAGGCCTATCAAAATGAGCGGCTCAAGGCGTTTGCCGAGCAGACCGTGGTCCTGCCGCTGAAGACGGATAAGGGGGACTTTCGCGGCACGCTCAACGGCACCGTGAATTTCACCATGAGCGCGCAAGACAAGCAGCATCTACAGGCACAGGCGCGCAAAACCGTGGCGGCGCACTTGGAACAACGCGACACGGTGCGCGAGCATCACACGTTTGCCTCGTTGGATGACGCGGTGCTGGCAATGGACGATGCGATGCTGGCCAGTGCGCAGGCAACCTTGCAGAAAGACCCGGCCGCCGCCGCGGTGTTGATGTTCAGACAGAACGCACAACAAGCGCTGCAAACCCTGGACAGTGCCATTGCCAAGGTGAACCAGGCCCACGACACCCTGATCTTCACACCTGAGCTGTCTGCCGCGCTGCGTAACCTGGATGCGCTCGCCAGCCGGCCTGAGCACGTCGAGTGGCTGGGGCGTCGATTGAATGCCGCGGGGCAGCGCAATTTTCAGCAGTTGTTGCAGGTGGCGGCCAAGCAGGCTTCGGGCGCCTCGCCGATGTCCAGCGTCATGGCCAGTGCGGTCGTCGAAATGAAACGGCGCGACATCGCGGTAAAGGCCGAAAATTTCACCCGCGAGGTCATCTACCCATCGCTGTACCGGCCGGGCCAGACCGACGCCAATGTCGACCTGCTGCAACGCGCTGCGGCGGATTTGGCCAAGGCGACCACCCCCGCGGCGTTCAACCGGGTGCTCGACGAGATCATTCGGCACTACGGCGCGCGCAACAAGCCCTGGTCAAAACCGTTCAGCTCGACCACGGTGGAGATGGCCAAGGCCTGGCGCATACCGGTTTAGTTGCCAGGCCACTGAACAGCCATCGCTCCAGCCTGTCGTAGCTACAGGCACCCCTTGGACTCTGGAGCATCATGGCCACGCACGACGACGGCAAGACCCCCAACCTGTCGAAGGAAGAGCAGCACGACGTCGACAAGAACCAGCCACCCCGCGCGGCGGTGCTGCATGAAATCATCCGCACCCAGGGCGATCAGGAACTGGAGCGCACGGTGGCGGCATTGTGGTGGTCGGCGCTGGCGGCCGGCCTGACCATGGGCCTGTCATTGATGGGCATGGGCCTGCTCAACTCGCGCCTGCCGGACGGTGAAGGGTTCAAAGTCATCGCCAGTTTCGGTTACTGCGCGGGCTTTTTGGCGGTGATTCTCGCGCGTCAGCAGTTGTTCACCGAAAACACCCTGACCGCAGTGCTGCCGGTGATGAGCAAACCGACCCTGGCCAATGCCGGGCGCTTGCTGCGGCTGTGGACGGTGGTGCTGGTGGGCAACCTGTGCGGCACCTTGCTGGTGGCTTATGTGATGCTGCACCTGCCGATCTTCGATACCAAGACCGACCAGGCCTTCCTTGAGATCGGACGCAAAGTCATGGAAAACGCCCCCGGCCAGATGTTCGCCAAGGGCATCGTTTCCGGCTGGATGATCGCCACCATGGTGTGGATGATTCCGTCGATGGAAAGCGCCAAGCTCTGGATCATCATCCTGATCACCTACTTGATGGCGCTGGGGGATTTCACCCACATCGTGGTCGGCTCGGCGGAAGTGTCTTACCTGGTATTTGCCGGTGAACTGCCGTGGAAGGATTTCTGGCTGATATTCGCCGGGCCGACCCTGGCCGGCAATATCATTGGCGGCAGCTGTATCTTTGCGCTGATCAGTCATGCGCAGATCCGCAGCGAAAGCAGCTTGCCGGGTAAGGTTGCAGCGGACCCGAGGCATCCGCAGCGGATCAATAAGGATCAGTGAGCGGCAGAATCAACGCGCTGCCGACACAACCCATGGCGGTTGGGGGTGTGCGTTTTGATGAGCTACGCTTGAGTGCTTTGGGCCATGCGGTTGGGCGCAGAGCCTGTGGCTGGATGCGGATCTGCATGTTTGTGATAAAGCGTTGATCGCCTTGATAAAACCAAAAAAGGAATGAGTGATGACTGTCGCTTTCTGGTGTGTATTGATTGCAATCTTTCTGCCGTACCTGTGTACCGGTGTGGCCAAATTCAGTGGCGGCAAGTTCGGGCCACGGCAGAACCATGACCCGCGTGCCTTCCTCGATACCCTGGAAGGCTTCGCCAAACGCGCCCATAACGCGCAGCTCAACAGCTTTGAAGTGACCCCGGCGTTTGCTGCCGCAGTGATCATCGCGCACCTGGCCGGCACCGCCGAACTGGTCACGATCAATGTCCTCGCGGTGCTGTTTATCACCAGCCGCCTGCTGTACATCATCTGCTACCTGGCGGACTGGGCCATCCTGCGCTCGCTGGTGTGGGCGGTGGGCATGGCGTTGATTGCGAGTTTCTTCTTCGTCTCGATCTAACGCTTGCCGCAGTGTGGGGGCTGGCTTGCCCCACACTGTCGGTCAGCGTCCGTCAGGTGCCGGCCGGGGCATCCGGTACCTGGGGTAATGCGGCGCCCTTTGGCCACAACATCCAGATCTGCCCCTGCTGCTTCATATTCCCTGCCAGTTCGCCTGCGGCCGCCCCTGTGCCCCAGAACAAGTCTGCGCGCACTTCGCCGGTGATTGCGCCGCCAGTATCCTGCGCGGCGACGGGGCGCACGATCGGCGCACCGTCCGGGCGTGTGGTCGACAGCCACAACAGGCTGCCCAGCGGAATCACCTTGCGATCCACCGCCACGCTGTAGCCGGCGGTCAGCGGCACGTTCAGCGAGCCGCGAGGGCCTTCGTTGCTGTCGGGGCGGGCGCTGAAGAACACGTAGCTGGGGTTGCTCGCCAGCAGTTCCGGAATGCGCTGCGGATGCGCCTTGGCCCAGGCGCCGATAGCACCCATGGTCACGTCTTCTTTCTTCAGCTCGCCTTGCTCCACCAGCCAGCGGCCGATGGGGCGGTAGGGGTAGCCGTTCTGGTCGCCATAGCCGATGCGCAATTGGCGCCCGCCTGCCAGTTGAATCCGCCCCGAACCCTGGATCTGCAGGAACTGCAGGTCCATCGGGTCAGTCAGCCATGCGATCGGCTTGGCGGTGGAGCCTTGGCCGTTGATCGTGCTGGCGTCGTCATACGGCTTGAGCACACGACCTTCCAGGCGGCCGCGCAGGCGCTTGCCCTTGAGTTCCGGGTAGATGCTTTCGAGGTTGACGATGATCAGGTCGTCCGGCACGCCATACACCGGCACGTGGGCGGTGGGGGTTTCGGTCAGGCTGCCGGGGTAGACGGGTTCGTAGTAGCCGGTGATCAGGCCGTTCGGTGTGTTGTCGGCCGAGCGCAGGCCGAATACGTCCAGGCGTTCCTTGAGAAAACCGCGAACCGCCGCGGCATCGCCTGGCACCGCCGTTGCCGCCGCGCAGGTCGTGCCCCACACCGGGTCAGCCTTGAGGCGTTGGCAGGCGCTGCGCCAGGACTCAAACCCGGCCAGCAGTTCGCTGTCGGACACCGCCGGCAGGGCTTCCCACGGTGCGTTCACATAGGTGGCCACCGCATGGGGTTTGATTGTTTCATCTTTGTGCGTGTCCTTGCCCGCATCGCAGCCGGCCAGCACCGCGATCATCGGTAGAGCCCACGCCAGACGGCGGCTCCAGGGTTTCAAAGCGATATTCATACAAGCAATTCCTGAAGCGATTGCCCGTGCGTCGACGCGTTTGGGCAACCCTTATCGTTAATAGGGCTATTGGTCTTTGCGGGTGGGGCGAGGATACTGGCCGCCGTTTCCCGTGACCTCGAAGCCACCATGACTTTTAAAAAACTGACTGTTGTACTGCTGGCCTGCCTGGCGCTGTCCGCCTGTGGCGGCGTTGATCCGAATTCGCCCCTGGGCCAGCGCAAAGCGATCTTCAAGCAAATGCTCAAGACCGGCGAAGACCTGGGTGGCATGTTGCGTGGGCGCATCCCGTTCGACGGCGCGAAGTTCGCCGAAGGCGCGGTCAAGCTCGATGCGTTGTCCCATGAGCCATGGAAGCATTTTCCGAGCGTGCGTGAGGAAGACCACACCAGCGCCAAGGACGACGTCTGGCAAAAACAGGCGCAATTCCAGCAAATGGCCCGTGACCTCGAAGCGGCCACCGGTGAATTGGTGATCGCAAGCCAGGTGCAGCCTTACAAGGCCAGTAACCTTTCGCCTGCAGTGCAGAAAGTCGAAGATGCCTGCAGCGCCTGTCATAAGCAGTTCCGGGACCACTGACCGGTTTACTGGTCGAGTTCTTCCACCGCATCCTGCAGTGCTTTGCGCGACTCGGCCAGTTTGTCCTTGCGTTTGTTGATCTTGTCCGCGTCGCCTTTTTTCATCGCCTTGTCGAGGTCGGCCTGACGGCGGCTGACGTCATGCTTGGCGTCGAGCACTTTGTTTTCGCGTTCCTTTTTCAAGGTCGCGTCGTTGCAGTTGGCCGTGACTTCACTCAGGGCTTTCTCCAGGCCGGCCTGTTGCGCGCTGTCACCATGGGCCTTGGCCTGTTCGATCTGGGTGCTGATGGCCTGGCGCTTGGCGGCGCAGCCGGTCAGCGGGGTTGCTTCTTCGGCTGCCAGCAGCGGCGTCGCCATGAAGCATGCGACGGTCAGCAGGGCAAAAGGGGCTAAAAATTTCATATGGAGCTCCAAAGTCGCAATCTGATGGCCGGGTCGGGTTCAAAACCCGTCTATTCCGGCCACGCGTAGTGTCTCAGCCAAAGCCTGTATCTGCGGGTCGCGAAAAAAAGCGCTGAGTTGCGCCGCGCGGCCCGGGCCGATGCCATCCAGGGCCAGCCAGGCTTGGGTGTCCTTGGCAACCAGCGCCTGCCAGTCGCCTTCCAGGTTATTGCGTGCCGCAGGCGGTACACCCAGGGCTTTGAGCCATTGAGCGAAAGGCCGTTGCCGCGCGCTTTGGATACTGTCGAGCACCCGCGCACGGCTGCGATCGCCGAAGCCCTCAATGTTAGCAAGCTCTGCCGCATCGAGGGTCAACCAATCGAGGAAGCCTGCGATTAGACCGGCCTGGATCAATACGTTCCACGTCTCCCGGCCCATATGCGGCAGGCCCAGGCCCTGGTTGCCGCTCAACCAGGTCAGGCGCGACAGCAACTGTTCTTCGCAGCCAGGGTCCAGTTGCCAGCAACTCAGGGCGTGAAAGTCCCGGGCGTTGGGGACTTGGATGTCCACTCGGGTCTCGTTGCGCAGGACCACCTCGTCCAGTCGCGGGATGACCTGGCCGGCGAGGCTGATGGCGACCTGGTCGCCGGGGCGGATATCCAGGGTTTTCCAGCGTTGCAGGGAGCCGGTGCTGACGCGGCTGATCTGCCGGTCGTCCAGGCGCACCGGTTCGAGTTCCAGGATAGGGGTGATGCGCCCGGTGCGGCCGATGTTGAACTGCACCTTGCGTACCAGCGCGAGGGCTTTGGCGGCGGGGTATTTCCAGGCGACTGCCCAGTAAGGCGCACTGACCTGCCAGCGCTTGGCGGGTGCGCGCGTGGCCTGGTGCAGCACGACGCCATCACTGGCAAATGGCAGTGGATGATTGTACCAGTAGGTGCGCCAGCGGGCGGCGCCGGCGATGTCCTGGATGGGCCGGCTGTAGCGTTGGCTGTCGATGAAGCCCCAGCCTGCCAGGGTGGCCAGGCGCTCGGTGAAGTCCGCCGGGCCATCGGGCCAGGCCCAGACAAACAGACCGATCCCGGCGGCCTCGGCGTCGCTCAACTGTCGACGGTTCATCAAACCGGCCACCTTGCTGCGCGCATTGAGCCCGCCCAGGCTTGATTGCACATGGTCGTCGAGACGCCAATAGAGCTCACCTTGCAGCACCAGGTCGATGGGCTCCGGCAGTTGCTGGACGATACCGGGGATTTTTTTCGCGCAGGCCGACCAGTCCTGGCCGAGCAGGCCGTCGCCCCGGCTGATCACTTGGTGCAGGCGCCCCTGGCGGTACACCAGGCTCACGGCGACACCATCGACCTTGGGCTGGACCCACACATCTTGGCGAACCTGGAGCCATTCGCCGACGGCGTGTTCGTCGAGCAATTTGTCCAGGCCCGTATGGGCCACCGGGTGCGGCGAGGTGCCCCGTGAGCTGGCCAGAGGCTTGTCGGCCAGCGCCGCCGGTTGCGGGAAACACCGCTGCCAGTGAGCCAGGCACTGGCGGGCCTGGTCGTAGAGTTCGTCGCTGATGGGCGAATGGCCGAGCCGGTGGTAACTGTCGTCCCAAAGGCTGATTTGCCGAGCCAGCGGGCCGATTTGTGCCCGTGCGTCATCGGGGCACTCTTCAGCCCTGGCCAACCCGGTTAGAACACTGAGTAAAAGAACGATCAGCAAGCGCATCGGGAGCATCCTTGCTCGGTAAGGGACGTTCAGCCTAAGGGATCTTCGCGCCCACAAAAAAGCCCCGACAGAGCGGGGCTTTTTACCGGGTGTTTCTGCTTACTTGAACAGACCACCCAGGGCTTTCACGGCATCGTTGTTTTCTGCCTTGGCCTGCTGCTTTTGCTGCTTGGCATCGACGTTGGCCTGGGACTCGGCGAGTTTGTTACAGCCTTTGTTGACCTGCTCCAGCGCAGCTTCGAAGGCCTTCACTTTCAACGCGTCGTTCTTGGCATTGGCCGCGTCGATCTTGGTTTGCAGGTCTTTGGCATGCTGCTGGCAGTCGCCGGAGTTGCCGCCACCGAGCTGGGAGCTCAGTGCGCCACTCAGTGCGCTCAGGTCGGCGGCGTTCACCGGCAGGGCAAACAGGCTGAGCAGCAGGGCGGCAGGGGCGAGCGTGGAAATTTGCATGAAAACCTCAATGTCCGATTGCCTGCGCGCTGATGAGTCCCGGGCCGGCGCAGTGCAATATCCAGAATAAGGTGGAGGGCCCGAGAGGGCGCGGATTCTAGTGGGCCACTATTTAGCCTGCAAGGTTTGGATCCAAAAAATGTGAACACCGAGGCGAATCTCCCGACAATAAAAAGCCCCGCCGGGCGAACCCGGCAGGGCTTTGGGTAGCGCAAGCGATTACAAGCCGGCAGCGATACGCAGGTCGTTGGCGCGGTCGGTTTTTTCCCAGGTGAAGGTGGTGAAGGTGTCGTCGCCGACCGTCTTCTGCGCCGGGGTACGGCCGAAGTGGCCGTAGGCCGCGGTTTCCTGGTACATCGGGTGCAGCAGGTCGAGCATGGTGGTGATCGCGTAAGGGCGCAGGTCGAAGATCTCGCGCACCAGTTTGACGATCTTGTCATCGCTGATCTTGCCGGTGCCGAAGGTGTTCAGCGAGATCGACGTAGGCTGGGCCACGCCGATGGCGTAGGACACCTGAATCTCGCAACGCTCGGCCAGGCCAGCGGCGACGATGTTCTTGGCCACGTAGCGGCCGGCGTAGGCCGCCGAACGGTCAACCTTGGATGGGTCTTTGCCGGAGAACGCGCCACCGCCGTGACGGGCCATGCCGCCATAGCTGTCGACGATGATCTTGCGCCCGGTCAGGCCGCAGTCGCCCACCGGGCCACCGATGATGAACTTGCCGGTCGGGTTGATGTGGAACTGGGTGTCCTTGTTCAGCAGTTCAGCTGGCAGCACGTGCTTGACGATCAGCTCCATCACGCCTTCGCGCAAGTCGGCGTAGGAAACGTCCGGGTTGTGCTGGGTCGACAGCACGACAGCATCGATACCGACCACTTTGCCGCCTTCATAACGGCACGTCACCTGGGACTTGGCGTCCGGACGCAGCCACGGCAGCAGGCCGGATTTGCGGGCTTCGGCCTGGCGCTGCACCAGTTGGTGCGAGAAGGTGATCGGCGCTGGCATCAGCACGTCGGTTTCGTTGCTGGCGTAGCCGAACATCAGGCCCTGGTCGCCGGCGCCCTGGTCTTCTGGCTTGGCGCGGTCGACACCCTGGTTGATGTCCGGGGACTGCTTGCCGATGATGTTCATCACGCCGCAGGTCGCGCCGTCGAAGCCGACGTTGGAGCTGTTATAGCCGATGTTGGTGATCACCTCGCGGACGATATGCTCCAGGTCGACCCAGGCCGTGGTGGTGACTTCGCCGGCGATGATCGCCACGCCCGTTTTCACCAGAGTCTCGCACGCCACACGGGCGAACTTGTCTTCAGCAATGATGGCGTCCAGCACCGCATCAGAAATCTGGTCGGCGATTTTGTCCGGATGCCCTTCAGACACGGACTCGGAGGTGAAAAGGGAGTATTCGCTCATCTCGATGTTTTCCTGATATTTACCGATGGTGAGTGTCGCCAGCCGGTCGCTGAAAATGGCGGACCTGGATCTGGAAACCATTACGTAAACCTACATAGAGGCTTTCCCCGGGAACGAGTCCCGCAGCGGTGGCCCAACGGGCCAGATCGTCCTGTTCAAAACCCAACCAGAGATCACCGCAGGCCTCCCTGGCCCAATTCTGGTTGTGGCTGCATAAATCTGTAACCAGCAGGCTACCGCCGGGTTGCAGCAAATTCGCCATCTGCTTGAGGGCGTCGGCGGGGGCGGCGAAATGGTGCAGGACCATGTTCAGCACCACGCAATCGGCCCGCAGGCTGGTGTCATTCAGGGCATCGGCCAACTGCAGGCTGACGTTGCCCAAGGCCTCGCGCTCGCACAGCTGGCGTGCCAGTTCGAGCATCGCCGGGCTGTTCTCCAGCGCCGTGACCTGTTGAAAGCGGCGCGCCAGTTCCGGCAAAAAGCCGCCATCGCCAGGCCCGACTTCCAGGGCCGTCGCTTTATGACTGAAGCTCAGCTTGTCCAACAACGCCAGTACACTTTCGCGATATTGCGGCAAGCCGGCGATCAGGTCTTGCTGAGCGCGAAACTTCTCGGCGACCCGTGAGAAAAAGTCCTGGCTGGCCGCCGCACGCTGCCCGTGAACCTGGCCGATGCGTGATTGCACGTCGCCGGGCAGGCTCAAGTTGTCCACTTCTTCCAGCAGCGCGCTGTGCAGCTTGCCGCCGAGCAACTCGGTGTGGGGCAGGGCGCGGCGGTAAAAAATCGCATTGCCTTCGCGGCGAGTGGCCACCAGGTCGGCCTGGGCCAGGACCTTCAAGTGATGGCTCATGCCCGATTGGCCGATGGCGAAGATCTGCGCCAGTTCCAGCACGCCGAAGGAATCGTTGGCCAGCACCCGCAAGACGTTCAGGCGCAACGGATCGCCAGCGGCCTTGCATAAGGCAGCCAGTTCATCGCCATCGTCGGGACGCAGGGAGGGCACGGGTAGGTTCATAAGGCCAGCAGTCTAGTGACGGGTGGAAATCATCGCAAGGCCAATATCAAAAAGTTTTGATATTGGTCGATAAGTGGCGGTTATAAGCGAGCGCTATTCCCGTTAGACGAAGCGGCGGCAGGGTTCTGCAGGCGATTGCCGCGCAAACCACAGGAAAAACGCCCTCAAGTGACTATCTGTCATTGCCCGCAGGCGGTGGCTGAGGGAAAATGCCGGTCCTTTTTTCCGTTTCTTTTATTCAACCCTCAGGAGAACAGCGATGCCCAGCCGTCGTGAGCGTGCCAACGCCATTCGTGCCCTCAGCATGGATGCCGTGCAAAAAGCCAACAGCGGCCATCCCGGTGCCCCGATGGGCATGGCGGATATCGCCGAGGTACTCTGGCGTGACTACCTGAAACACAACCCGACCAACCCGTCTTTCGCCGACCGTGACCGCTTCGTGCTGTCCAACGGCCACGGCTCGATGCTGATCTACTCGCTGCTGCACCTGACCGGCTACGATCTGACCATCGACGATCTGAAAAACTTCCGCCAGTTGCACAGCCGTACCCCGGGTCACCCGGAATTCGGCTACACCCCAGGCGTCGAGACCACCACCGGTCCCCTGGGCCAAGGCCTGGCCAACGCCGTCGGTTTCGCTCTGGCTGAAAAAGTCCTGGGCGCGCAGTTCAACCGCCCCGGCCACCACATCGTCGACCACCACACCTACGTATTCCTGGGTGATGGCTGCATGATGGAAGGCATTTCCCATGAAGTCGCTTCCCTGGCCGGTACCTTGGGCCTGGGCAAGCTGATTGCCTTCTACGACGACAACGGCATCTCCATCGACGGCGAAGTCGAAGGCTGGTTCACCGACGACACCCCTAAGCGTTTCGAAGCCTATAACTGGCAGGTGATCCGCAACGTCGACGGCCACGACCCGGAAGAAATCAAGACCGCCATCGACACCGCCCGCAAGAGCGAGCAGCCGACCCTGATCTGCTGCAAGACCACCATCGGTTTCGGCTCGCCGAACAAGCAAGGCAAAGAAGACTGCCACGGCGCCCCGCTGGGTGACGCGGAAATCGCCCTGACCCGTGAAGCGCTGAAGTGGAACTACGGCCCGTTCGAAATCCCGGCCGACATCTACGCCGAATGGGATGCCAAGGAACAAGGCCTGGCCACCGAAGCCGAGTGGGACCAGCGTTTCGCCGCCTACTCCGCCGAATTCCCGGAGCTTGCCAATGAGCTGGTACGCCGCCTCGCCGGTGACCTGCCTGCCGACTTCGCGGAAAAAGCCTCGGCCTACATCGCCGAAGTCGCGGCCAAGGGCGAGACCATCGCCAGCCGTAAAGCCAGCCAGAACACCTTGAACGCCTTTGGCCCGCTGCTGCCTGAGTTCCTCGGCGGTTCGGCCGACCTGGCCGGTTCCAACCTGACCCTGTGGAAAGGTTGCAAAGGTGTCTCCGCCGAAGACGCCAGCGGTAACTACATGTACTACGGCGTGCGCGAATTCGGCATGAGCGCGATCATGAACGGCGTGTCCCTGCATGGCGGTCTGGTGCCTTACGGCGCGACCTTCCTGATGTTCATGGAATACGCGCGCAACGCAGTGCGTATGGCCGCGCTGATGAAGAAACGCGTGATCCACGTGTACACCCATGACTCCATCGGCCTGGGCGAAGACGGCCCGACCCACCAGCCGGTCGAGCAATTGACCAGCCTGCGCACCACGCCGAACCTGGATTGCTGGCGCCCAGCCGACGCGGTCGAATCCGCCGTGGCCTGGAAACACGCGATCGAGCGCAAGGACGGCCCTTCGGCGCTGATCTTCTCCCGTCAGAACCTGCAACATCAGGTTCGCACTGACGCGCAGATCGCTGACATCAGCCGTGGTGGCTACGTGCTCAAGGACTGCATCGGCGAGCCGGAGCTGATCCTGATCTCCACCGGTTCCGAAGTCGGCCTGACCGTTCAGGCCTACGACAAGCTGACTGCCCAGGGCCGCAACGTGCGCGTGGTGTCCATGCCTTGCACCAGCGTGTTCGAAGCCCAGGACGCCGACTACAAGCAATCGGTGTTGCCGCTGCAGGTCAGCGCGCGTATCGCCATCGAAGCGGCTCACGCCGACTACTGGTACAAGTACGTGGGCCTGGAAGGCCGCGTGATCGGCATGACCACCTACGGTGAGTCGGCGCCGGCGCCAGCCTTGTTCGAAGAGTTCGGTTTCACCCTGGAAAACATCCTGGGTCAGGCTGAAGAGCTGCTGGAAGACTAAAAGCGCGAACGCGGTGGCCAACTGGCTGCTGCACACAGATGTGCGGTGGCGACTGCCCATCGCACCCACTGTAGGAGCGAGCTTGCTCGCGAAGAACGAGAGAGCGCCGCGTCAAACCAGAGACGCTGCGTTATCGTTGACGATCTTCGCGAGCAAGCTCGCTCCTACATTGGTTAGATGGTTTGTGTCGCCCACACTGCGAGAACCCCATGCCCCAACCGCGTCCCTACAAAGTTGCACTCAACGGCTACGGCCGTATTGGTCGTTGCGTCTTGCGTGCTCTGTTCGAGCGAGGGGCGGCGGCCGGGTTTGAGATTGTCGCGATCAACGATTTGGCCGACATGGCCAGCATCGAATACCTGACACGCTTTGACTCCACCCACGGCCGGTTCCCCGGCGAAGTGCGGGTGGAAGGCGATTGTCTGCATATCAAGGGCGACTGCGTGAAAGTGCTGCGCAGTGCCACCCCCGAGGGCATCGACTGGGCGGCGCTGGGCGTCGACCTGGTGTTGGAATGCTCCGGTGCCTATAACACCCGTGCCGACGGCCAGCGTTTTCTCGATGCCGGCGCGCCGCGTGTGCTGTTTTCCCAGCCGATGGCCAGTGAGGCGGATGTCGACGCCACCATCGTCTACGGCATCAACCAGGATTGCCTGACCGGCGCTGAGCGGCTGGTGTCCAACGCTTCCTGCACCACCAACTGCAGCGTGCCGTTGTTACGCCTGCTGGACCAGGCGATCGGCGTGGACTACGTGTCGATCACCACCATCCACTCGGCGATGAACGACCAGCCGGTGATCGACGCGTATCACCATGAAGACCTGCGCCGCACGCGTTCGGCGTTTCAGTCGGTGATTCCGGTGTCCACCGGTCTGGCGCGTGGCATCGAACGGCTGTTGCCGGAACTTGCCGGGCGAATTCAGGCCAAAGCCGTGCGGGTGCCGACGGTGAACGTTTCATGCCTGGACATCACCATGCAAACCGTCAGCGACACCGATGCGGTGGAGGTCAACCGGATTCTGCGCGACGCCGCCACCAGCGGCCCGCTCAAAGGTTTGCTGGCCTACACTGAGTTGCCCCACGCCAGTTGTGATTTCAACCATGACCCGCATTCGGCGATTGTCGATGCCAGCCAGACCCGCGTTTCCGGCCCGAGGCTGGTGAATATCCTGGCCTGGTTCGACAACGAATGGGGGTTTGCCAACCGAATGCTGGACGTCGCAGAACACTATCTGCAAACAGCCTCTCCAAAACTTTAGCCTCAGGAATTGCCACCCATGACCGTGTTGAAGATGACCGACCTCGATCTGCAAGGTAAACGCGTACTGATTCGCGAAGACCTCAACGTCCCAGTCAAGGACGGTGTTGTCACCAGCGATGCGCGAATCCTGGCCTCGCTGCCGACCATCAAGCTGGCCCTGGAAAAAGGTGCGGCCGTGATGGTCTGCTCCCACCTGGGTCGTCCGACCGAAGGTGAGTTCTCGGCCGAAAACAGCCTCAAGCCTGTGGTCGATTACCTGAGCAAGGCCCTGGGCCGCGACGTGCCGCTGGTGGCTGACTACCTCGGCGGCGTCGACGTGAAAGCCGGCGACGTCGTGCTGTTCGAAAACGTGCGCTTCAACAAGGGCGAGAAAAAGAACAGTGACGAACTGGCCCAGCAATACGCCGCCCTGTGCGACGTGTTCGTGATGGACGCCTTCGGCACCGCCCACCGCGCCGAAGGTTCGACCCACGGCGTGGCCAAGTTCGCCAAGGTCGCTGCCGCCGGCCCGTTGCTGGCTGCCGAGCTGGACGCGCTGGGCAAGGCCCTGAAGGCGCCGGCCCAACCAATGGCGGCCATCGTGGCCGGTTCCAAAGTCTCTACCAAGCTGGACGTGCTCAACAGCCTGAGTCAGGTCTGCAACCAGTTGATCGTCGGCGGCGGCATTGCCAACACCTTCCTGGCCGCAGCCGGTCACCCGGTGGGCAAGTCGCTGTACGAGCCGGACCTGCTGGACACCGCTCGCGCCATCGCGGCCAAGGTCAGCGTGCCGCTGCCGGTGGACGTGGTCGTGGCCAAGGAATTTGCCGAAAGCGCTGAAGCCACCGTCAAACTCATCGATGACGTGGCCGCTGACGACATGATCCTGGACATCGGCCCGCAAACCGCAGCCAACTTCGCGCAATTGCTGAAAGCCTCCCGGACCATCCTGTGGAACGGCCCGGTCGGTGTGTTCGAGTTCGACCAGTTCGGCAACGGCACCAAAGTGCTGGCCAAGGCCATTGCCGAAAGCTCGGCATTCTCCATCGCTGGCGGCGGCGACACTCTGGCGGCCATCGATAAATATGGCGTTGCCGACCAGATCTCCTACATTTCCACCGGTGGCGGCGCGTTCCTCGAGTTCGTCGAAGGCAAGGTCCTGCCGGCGGTTGAAGTCCTGGAAAGCCGAGCCAAAGGCTGAGGCAGATCAGGAAAAGGAGCCTTCCCATGATCAAGTCGTTGGCACTGGTGATCGCAGCGGGCCTGTTGGCCGGCTGCGGCAGCACGCCGAGCGCGGCGCCGGCACCTGGAAAGGCGCTGCCGGCGCAGAAAAAAAGCTGCTACCAAGCCGATTGGCAAGCCGAGACCATGCCGGTGATCAACAAGCGCATGGGCAACGAACGGCTGGAGAAATACGACTCTGCGCCCAACGGTCAGGAACAGGGTTGCCCTTGAAGGGTCTGATCAACTAACCGACTGCAACGCAGGCCCAAGGCCTGCGTGCGAGGATTGGCAATGAAAGGCGTTTTCGCCCTGGTAGCACTGGCGTTATTGGCCGGTTGCAGCAGCATGAACATGTTCAACAAGGCAGAGCCTGCCGACAAATGGACGACCTGGACCTGCGACAGCAAGGCCGAGGTCAACTGGCGCTTTGCCAACCCGGCCCGCACCGAAGTGGATGTCCGCCTCGGCGGCTCGACCCAGGTTTACCGCCTCAAGCAGGACGTGGCGGCATCGGGTGTGCTCTACAGCAACGATCAGTTGGCGTTTCACACAAAAGGTGAGGAAGGCCTGGTTTACTGGGTGGCCACCGACGATCTGATCGGGCGTGGCTGCAAGGCCCAGTAAAAGAACACGGTCTCAACATTAATGAGATCCCAATGTGGGAGGGGCGGTGCGACGATTCGACTTGCCTCCGATAGCGTTGGGTCAGCCACCCGCGATGTCGACAGGTAAATCGCCGTCGCGGGCAAGCCCCCTCCCACATTGATACGGTTTCAAAGTGATGTCGGCGTTGAGTCCGGCTCACAAAAAACGATTCAGCAGGCCAGGTATGCAAAGCCTGACCGGCAATAACTTGAATAGCAGCCGCCGCTACGGCAGGCTTGCACGATTAACGACCCTCGACCGGGAGAGACAACACAATGGCACTTATCAGCATGCGTCAAATGCTGGACCACGCAGCCGAGTTCGGCTACGGCGTCCCAGCCTTTAACGTCAACAACCTTGAGCAGATGCGCGCCATCATGGAAGCCGCTGACAAGACCGACTCCCCAGTGATCGTCCAGGCTTCGGCCGGTGCGCGTAAATACGCCGGCGCCCCGTTCCTGCGTCACCTGATCCTCGCCGCGATCGAAGAATTCCCGCACATCCCGGTGTGCATGCACCAGGATCACGGCACCAGCCCGGACGTGTGCCAGCGTTCCATCCAACTGGGCTTCAGCTCGGTGATGATGGACGGCTCCCTCGGCGAAGACGGCAAGACCCCGACCGACTACGAGTACAACGTGCGCGTCACCCAACAAACCGTGGCCATGGCTCACGCCTGCGGCGTCTCGGTTGAAGGCGAGCTGGGCTGCCTGGGTTCCCTGGAAACCGGCATGGCTGGCGAAGAAGACGGCATCGGCGCCGAAGGCGTGCTGGATCACAGCCAGATGCTGACCGACCCGGAAGAAGCCGCCGACTTCGTCAAGAAGACCCAGGTCGACGCCCTGGCCATCGCCATCGGCACCAGCCACGGCGCCTACAAGTTCACCAAGCCGCCTACCGGCGACGTGCTGGCCATCGACCGCATCAAGGAAATCCACAAGCGCATCCCCAACACCCACCTGGTGATGCACGGTTCTTCCTCGGTGCCGCAAGAGTGGCTGGCGATCATCAACCAGTACGGCGGCGACATCAAAGAAACCTACGGCGTACCGGTTGAAGAAATCGTCGAAGGCATCAAGTACGGCGTGCGCAAGGTCAACATCGACACCGACCTGCGCCTGGCATCCACCGGCGCGATGCGTCGCCTGATGGCCACCAACCCGAGCGAATTCGACCCACGTAAATTCTTCGGTGCCACCGTGACCGCGATGCGCGATGTGTGTATCGCACGTTATGAAGCGTTTGGTACTGCGGGCAATGCTTCGAAGATCAAGCCGATCTCCCTGGAAGCGATGTACCAGCGTTACCTGAAAGGTGAGTTGAACGCTAAGGTGAACTAAGCCTCAAGCGTTTAAAAAGAAGCCCGCAGCGATGCGGGCTTTTTTTGCGGCTGGAATTTGATCAGCTTGCAGGCGTGTAGGACCAGCACCGAGTCCTAAGGCTACACAGGGGAACGGCGTTTACCAGGGCGTGCTCATTGTGCTGATCAGACAATCCCTGCTCGTAATGAGGCCAATCCGTTCACTCGTGATCAATATCCAACTTCGCAAACGTCACCTTCGCCCCTTCCTTGCTATCCCCGCTATTGTCCTGCACATATGCCCCCGCCTTGAAATACAGCGGCTTGCTGCCCCAGGCCGCGCCAATGCGCTCATTCCACTGCCCGTCGGCTGCTACGACACTGAGCAACCCGGCTTTGTTGAGGTTGATCACGTAGGTAAAACTCTTCTCTAGCGGCACATTGGAGGCGACGATGATCACCCGGCTTTCATCGTCGTCCGGGCGCATGCGGACCTTGGCGACGATGTTGCCGGTCTGGGTTTTTTCCTTGAACTGGTATTCCACCTTGATCAAGGGTTTCTGGCTGTCGTAGGCGTGGATCTGGCCGATGACGATTTTCCCGGAGGAGGGCACCTGGTTGACGGCCAGCGTGGCGCGCAGATAATTGTCGGCTTCGGGGTAGGTCCAGTTGCGCAGACGCCCGTCGGCGTAGGTTTCGCGCAGTTCGCTGCGGGGGTAAATGGCGTTCTCGGTACGTGTGCCGGTGACGGGTGTCCAGAATTGCACGTTGCTGCCTTCGGCCTGGAAATATTGGTCATTGAAGCCACTCATCAGCTTCGGGGTGTTGATGGTCGCGGGGGGCGAGCCGACCGGAATGCTCAGGTTCCAGGTGGAAAGATCAATCATGGCGTAGGCCTTTTTACAGATAGGTATAGGCTTTGGCCCTTGGGCCAGACAGCATCTTTATAGGCGGTAGTCCGCCGCTTGTTAATGAATGCCTGGCAAATTATTGACGCCAAGGGAATGTCAAAAAGCCATGTTCCCCATGAACCGTGGGCTGCAGGGGTTGACCGTTAGTCGGCTTAGCAGTCTTTGGTGCGATGATGGCCCCCGCTTCACTTCTGATTTTTGGGAACCAAGGCTAGAGTGAGACCTCAGTGCTTGCCCGGGTTTTCTCTCAGAACTGACCGGTGCGGTACCTTAAGGAAGAGACGTAGCATGGAATGCGCTCCACACCAAGGCGATGGCGGTTCGGTTCTTCTGGTGGTCGATGACTACCCGGAAAATCTGATTAGCATGCGCGCCCTTTTGCAAGGTGATGACTGGCAGGTGGTGACCGCCGGTTCCGGCCTGGAGGCTCTGGAACTGTTGCTCCAGCACGAGGTAGACCTGGTGCTGCTCGACGTGATGATGCCCGGCATGGACGGTTTTGAAGTCGCCCGCCTGATGCGCGGCAGCCAGCGCACGCGCATGACGCCGATCATCTTTCTCAGCGCGAATGCGCAATCGCCGGCCGCCGTGCTGGAAGGTTATGCCAGCGGCGCCATCGATTACCTGTTTAAACCCTTCGACCCGCATATCCTCAAGCCCAAGGTCCAGGCGTTGCTGGAGCAGCAGCGCACCCGTCGGGCGTTGCAGCGCCTGAGCCATGACCTGGAGTCCGCCCGCGCCTTCAATGCCTCGGTGCTGGACAACGCCGCCGAAGGCATCCTTGTGGTGAGTGATGCGGGCGTGATCGAGTACGCCAACCCGGCGATTTCGCGCCTGCTCAATGCCACGCACGATGAACTCAAGGGCAAGGATTTTTTGAGTTTCCTGCAAAAACCCCATGTGCCTGCCTGGCTGGAATCGCAGATGTACGCCGGTTTCCGTCAAGGCCAAACCTGGCGTTTGCATGATGCGATCTTGCGTACCGGCCGCGGTCAGCAGGTGCCGGTGGCGCTCTCTTGTGCGCCGTTGCCCGCCGAGCAGAAGGCCATGGTGGTGACCGTGTTGGACATGTCCGAGGTCTGCCACCTGCATCAGCAACTGGAGTTCCAGGCGGTGACCGACCCGCTGACCGGGTTGTTGAACCGTCGTGGCTTTTACCAGGCCGTGGAAAACTCCCTGCTGCGCAGCGATCGCACCGAGCAGTCGCTGGTCTTGTTGTACCTGGACCTCGACGGCTTCAAACGGGTCAACGACTCGCTGGGGCATGACGCGGGTGATCGGGTGCTGCGCTGGGTTTCGGAACAGTTGCAGAGCTGCCTGCGTTCCTACGACATTCTCGGACGCATGGGTGGGGATGAATTCACGGCGTTGTTGGAACTGGAGTTCCCCGAACAGGCGGCGAAGATTGCGGAAAAACTGATCGAGCGGGTGTCTGTTTGCCAACAGGTGGATGGCTTGGAGGTAATGCTCGGGGTCAGCATCGGCATCGCGACTTTTCCGGATTGCGGCTCGGACTTGGGCGGCCTGTTGCGTGCGGCTGACATCGCCATGTATGAGGCCAAGCGTGCGGGGCGTCAGCAATATCGCTATTACGATCAGGAAATGAACGGTCGTGCCCGCTCGCGGCTGATGCTCGAGGACAGCGTGCGCAACGCCATTCAGAACAAGGATTTCACCCTGGTGTACCAGCCCCAGGTGTCTCTGGAGGACGGCCATCTGCGCGGCGTCGAGGCGTTGTTGCGCTGGCAGCACCCGAGTGTCGGCGATGTACCGCCGGGGCTGTTTTTGCCGCTGCTGGAAGAGGCGCGGCTGATCAGCCAGTTGAGTGCCTGGATCTACCACCAGGTCGCCGCTCAGCGTCAGGTGTGGCAAGCCATGTTCGAGGATGAACTGGTGTTGAGCGTGAGCCTGAGCAGCAGCCAGTTCAACATGCCCAACCTGGCGAGCCAACTGCAGCAAGTACTCGACCGACATGGGTTGCAGGGGCGCCAGTTGGAGGTGGAAATCGGCGAGGACAGCCTGATGCATAACCTCGAAGCGTCCGCCAAGCAGTTCAAGTTACTGCGCGCGGTCGGGGTACGCATCGCCCTGGATGATTTTGGTTCCGGCCACTGTTCCCTGGCCCATCTGCGCGACCTGCCATTCGACACGCTCAAGCTGGACCGCCAATTGGTCGCGGGCCTGCCGGGCTCCGCGCGGGATGCGGCGATGGCCCGCAGCATTATCGAGTTGTGCGGGCATTTCGGTGTGCTGGTAGTCGCCGAGGGCGTAGAGACGCTGGAGCAAGCCCAGTGGCTCAAGGCCAATGGTTGCCCGTTTGTCCAGGGGCCATGGGCGGCCCCACCGTTGATGGCCGGGGCGGTGGTCGACTGGTTGCGCGCCCGTTCCTGCTGAATTCGCTACACTGGCGCCCATTCGAACCCTGTTGCAGACCTCAATGACCGCGCTGAAATACCTCCAGGCCTATCCCGCTGCCCTTCAGGAGCAAGTGCGCCAACTGATCGCCAAGGACCAGTTGGGCGCCTACCTGGAGCAGCGTTACCCCGAACGTCACGCCGTGCAGAGCGACAAGGCCCTGTATGCCTACGCGCTGGCCTTGAAACAGGAGCACCTGCGCAACGCGCCGGCTATCGACAAAGTGCTGTTCGATAACCGCCTCGACCTGACCCACCGTGCCCTCGGCCTGCACACCACGATTTCGCGGGTGCAGGGCGGCAATCTGAAGTCCAAGAAAGAAATCCGGATCGCCGCGCTGTTCAAGGAGGCCGCCCCGGAATTTCTGCGCATGATCGTGGTACACGAACTGGCGCACTTCAAGGAATTGGACCACAACAAAGCGTTCTACAAACTCTGTGAGTACATGATGCCGGGCTACCATCAGGTGGAATTCGACCTGCGCGTGTACCTCACGTATCGCGACCTGCAGGGAAAACCCTGACTTTCCAAGGCGGTTGACCATGGATGTGAGCAAGACCAAGAGCAGCTTCTACCGCCGCCTGTACGTGGCGTATCTGATCGACAGCCAGCAGGCCAGCAGCGTGCCGGCGCTGACCGAGGTGACGGGCATGCCCCGGCGCACCGCGCAGGACACGATTGCGGCATTGGCGGATCTGGATATCGTCTGCGAGTTCGAGCAGGAAGACGGCGCGCGCAATCATGCGGGGGGCTATCGGATTCGCGACTGGGGCGCGATCGATCGGCGGTGGATCGAGGCGAATCTGGCGTCGATCAAACAGGTCTTGGCTTATCCCTGAGGCTTGGCGGTCAGCTGGGCTGACGCTATCGCGAGCAAGCCCGCTCGCGATGGGGCCATCAGGCGCGCCGCATGCCGATGTGCGGAATGTCGTCCTCAAGGTATTCCTCACCCGCCACCAAAAAACCATACCGCGCGTAATACCCCTGCAAATGCGCCTGGGCTGAGAGAAAGATCGGCGTCTCTGGCCAGATATCGTCAATCTGCTTGAGGGTTTCCTCCATCAGCAGATGCCCCAGCCCGGTGCCGCGTGCCATCGGTGCCACGATCACCCGGCCGATCACCACATCCCCGGCCTGGGTCTCCGGGTCCAGCAGGCGCAGGTAGGCCACCAGGTCGTCGCCTTTCCAGGCCATCAGATGGTGGGTATCGCCTTGCAGGTCCTGCCCGTCGATGTCCTGGTAGACGCACTTTTGCTCGACAACGAAGACCTCGCTGCGCAGGCGCAGAATGGCGTACAGCTGTTCCTTGCCCAGGTCGTTGTGATGTTTGCAGACCCATTCGACTGTCATGGTGTGGTTCTCTTGGAAGTGTCTGTCCCGGATAGTAAGCGCGGCGGGCACTTCTGTCTAAATCGACTGTTTTGATCAGTGACATCAATCTGCCATCATTGTATGCATTCAGCGGCGGGTTCTTTGTGTAATCTGAGCTACTGTTACATCCTCAGGCACCGCCTGAGCCAGGGCCACCGCCTGCCTGCCAAGGACTTTAAGCATGCCGCGATTCTCTCGTGCCGTTGCTTTGATTGGAATGTTGTTGCTGGCCCAGCCGGCGTTCGCACAGCGTCTGCGCCTGGTGGCAGATGCCTGGCCACCCTTTACCGATGCCACCTTGATCAATGGTGGGCTGGCTACCGATATTGTCAGCACAGCCTTGGCCCGCGCCGGTTATGCCAGTGATTTCGAGCAGGTGCCCTGGGCTCGCGCGTTGATGGGGGTCGGCGATGGGCGCTACGACGTGGTGGTCAACGCCTGGTATGACGAGGCCCGCACGCGCCTGGGGCAGTTTTCCGCTGAATACCTGATCAACCGCCTGGTTTTTATCAAGCGTCGCGACGATCCCATCGAGTTCCAGAACCTTGAGCAACTGCACAACTATCCCATCGCCGTGGTGCGGGGGTATGCGTATTCTGCGGCGTTCGACCAGGACACGCAGTTACAGAAAGTCCCGGTACACAACTTCGCCATGGCGGTGCGGATGCTCGTTGCGCGCCGGGTACGCCTGACGGTGGAGGACGAATTCGTTGCCCGTTATTACCTGGCGCAGGAGTCGGCGCGGGTGCGCAATGCGGTGGAGTTTTTGCCGCAGCCGTTGAGTGAAAACAGCCTGCATATTCTGGTCAGCCTGAAGAACCCCGAGCATGAGCAGATCGTTGCCGGTTTTGACCGCGAGATTGCCAAGATGAAGGCCGACGGCAGTTATGCGCGGTTGATGAAGCAGCACGGCATGTAGTGGCCTACGCTGCGCTGGTGTCTTTGATCAGGTGGGCCGCCAGGGTGCGCAACGGCCCCAACTGCCGGCAAATCAACGCCAGTTGCGTCTGCACCAGACGTTGCCCCTCATCGATCTCATCCGGCATCTGTTCCAGCTCCGCAGCCAAGGCTTCCTCGGCATCGCTCTGAATCGAGATCGGCTGTTTATTGGCCAGCCCCGTGGCGATTTCGTCGATGCTCGCCGCCAGGGTTTTCCCCGCGCCGTCGATCAAGTGTTCGCGCACGTCGGCCGGCAGTTGGGTTTCGCGGTGCGCGCCGAGCCCCGACAGGTAGCTGAGCAAGGTGTGGGACAGCACCAGGAAGCGGAAGCCCACGTCGGCCTCCTTACGGAACTGCCCCGGCTCCATCAGCATATTCGCCAGGGTAGTGGACAGCGCCGCGTCGGCGTTGTGCGCGTTGCGTCGGGCCAGGCGGTAAGCCAGGTCGTCGCTTTTGCCGGCGGCGTATTGCTGCATGATTTGGCGCAGGTAGATGCTGTTGCAGGTCAGGGTATTGGCCAGCACTTTGTTCAGGCGCCGACCTTGCCAGTCCGGCAGGAACAGGAACACGGTCAGGCCGGCAATCACGCTGCCGATCAAGGTGTCGAACAGGCGTGGCAGGAACAGCCCGTAGCCATCGCCCACCTGGTTGAAGCAGAACAGCACCATCAGGGTGATCGCCGCGGTGGCCAGGGTGTAGCGGGTGGTGCGGTTGATAAAGAACACCAGGCCTGCCGCGATGGCGAACATCGACTGCACCAGGGCGCTGGGGAACAGGTCGAACAGTGCCCAGGCCACGGTGAGCCCGATGGCCGTGCCGATGATCCGCTGGCCGAGCTTGCGCCGGGTGGCGCCGTAGTTGGGCTGGCAGACGAACAGGGTGGTGAGGATGATCCAGTAGCCCTGGGAAGCGTGGATCGCATGCAGGGTGCCATAGCCGATGGTCAACGCCAGGGCCAGGCGCAAGGCGTGGCGGAACAGCAGCGAAGTCGGCGTGAGCTGGGTGCGCAGGCGCGTCCACATTTCCTTGAGGTTGCGTGGGGCACGGTCAAGCAGGTTGCTGTCGCTGGCGTCGGCCAGGGCGTCCGGGTTGCTCGCGTCGCCCAGCAGGCGGTCGAGGGTCGACAGGTTGGCCGCCAGCGCACGCAAGGAACGCAGCAGGCCGCGCCAGGCCGGGTTGCTCTGGATGCGCAGGTGTTCCATGGAGGCGTTCAGGTCGCCCAAGGCTTCGGCGAAGCTGGCGTCATAGATGAACGGCTGGCGCAGTTGGATCGATTCGGCCAGGGCCTCGCAGGCCTTGCCTTGCTGGCGCAGCAGGCGCTGGCAGCGGAACAGCACATCGCTGTGGAAGAAGGCCTCGGCCAGGGCGTTGTAGGGATAGTGGGACGAGCTGGCGCGTTCGTGGATGTCCTGGGCCAGGAAATACAGCTTGAGGTAACGACTGACCTTGGAGCCCGGCCGGCCGTTGCCGACGCGGTGCAGGATGATTTCCTTCGCCGCATTCAGCGCGGCCACCACCCGGCCGTTTTGCTGGGCCAGCTCCAGGCGGCGCGCCTCCACGTTCAACTGGCGGATCGGCTCGAACAGCGACGATTTGAGCTTGAGGTAACGCCCCAACTCGCGAAACAACCGCGCCAGGCTCTGCTGCACCGGCTGGTTGGAAAACAGCACCTGCCACAGCACCGACAGCGCACCGTACCAGGCGGCGCCGGCCACCAGCAGCAGCGGTTCGTGCCAGAAATCCGTGACGGCACCACCGCGCTGGTCCACGCCGATCATGGTGTAGACCGACAGGATCAAGGTGGCCGACGCAATCGCGCCATAACGCTCACCGAGGGCGCCGAGCATGGTCAGGCCGAAACTCGCCAGGGCCAGGGCGACCGCGAAGGCCCAGGGGTAGGGGAACAACAGCTCCACCGACAGCGCGGCAATGCTGAAACACACCAGCGTCACCGCCAGGGCGTTGAGGCGGCCTTGCCAACTGTCGTCGGTCTCGGCCAGGGCACTGGCGATAATCCCCAGGAACAGCGGGATCAGCAGTGTCATTTCATCCTGATACCAGCACAGCGTCATGCTGCCGGTGAGGGCGATGAATACCCGAACGCTGTAACTGAATTTATCCAGTGCCCATAGGCGCCGCATGGACTGCTTGAACGAGGTCGATGACATGAAGGCTGGAGTCTTCCGGGACGATGCCGCTAAATTGAGCTATCAAGGACGCTGCGGCAAGGGTGGTGATCACATCACTGCACAAAATTTCTCCCGGGCACACTGAAAATCAAAATGTGGGAGGGGGCTTGCCCCCGATGGCAGTGGACCAGTCAACTCATCAGGTGACTGACACACCGCCATCGGGGGCAAGCCCCCTCCCACATTTTTACCGCGTTGTGTCAGGCATACTGCGCAGCGGCGTAGCCGGAAGCCCAGGCCCACTGAAAGTTGAAGCCGCCGAGGTGGCCGGTCACATCCAGCACTTCGCCGATGAAGTACAAGCCCGGGCTTTTCAGCGATTCCATGGTCTTGGACGACACTTCCCGCGTATCCACGCCGCCCAGCGTCACTTCGGCGGTGCGATAACCTTCGGTGCCTGCCGGTACCAATTGCCAGCTCGCCAGTTTTTGCGCGATGTCGGCCAGTTCGGCGTGGGTGTACTGCTTCATCGGCTTGGACACGAACCAGGTTTCTGCCAGCAGGTTGGCCATCTTCTTGGTGAAGATTTCACCCAGCAGGGTTTTCAGCTCGCTGTTGGGGCGCTCGGCTTGTTGCTGTTGCAGCCAGGCGTGGGCGTCGTGGTCGGGCAGCAGGTTGATCTCGACCGTGTCGCCGGACTCCCAATAGGAGGAAATCTGCAGAATCGCCGGCCCGCTCAGGCCGCGATGGGTAAACAGGAGGTTCTCGCGAAAGCTCTGGCCGTTGCAGCTGACCAGGCAATCGACCGACGTGCCGGATAACTCGCCGCACAGCTCCTTGAGCTGGTCGGTGATGGTGAACGGCACCAGCCCGGCGCGGGTCGGCAGCAGTTCGTGGCCGAATTGCCTGGCCACCTGGTAACCGAAGCCGGTCGCGCCGAGGGTCGGGATCGACAGGCCGCCGGTGGCGATCACCAGGGATTCGCAGCGCAACTCGCCCAGGGTGGTCTGCAACTGGTAGCCGCTGTCGAGCTTGGCGATGGTTTCGATCGAGGTGTCCAGGTGCAGGCTCACGCCGGTCTGGATGCACTCGTCGAGCAGCATGCCGAGGATGTCGCTGGATTTGTTATCGCAGAACAACTGGCCGAGCTTCTTCTCGTGGTACGGCACGCCGTGCTTGGCCACCAGGCCGATGAAGTCCCATTGGGTGTAGCGGGCCAGGGCGGACTTGCAGAAGTGCGCGTTGTGCGAGAGGAAGTTCGCCGGTTCGGTGTACATATTGGTGAAGTTGCAGCGACCGCCGCCGGACATCAGGATCTTCTTGCCGGCCTTGTTCGCGTGGTCGATCAGCATCACCTTGCGCCCACGTCCGGCGGCGGTCAGAGCACACATCAAGCCTGCGGCGCCGGCGCCAATGATCACAACTTCGGTCGAGCGCAAAACGGTGTCCTCATACATGTTCTGATTTGAAATACAGTCAAATGTGGGAGGGGGCTTGCCCCCTCCCACAGGGGATCTCTATTGTTCGAAAGATCGTTTACAGGATCCGCACGCGCAACGAACGGCCCTTGATCTTGCCGTCATTCAAACGCTGCAGCGCCTGCTTGGCGACGCTGCGTTCCACGGCCACAAACGCCTGGAAATCGAAGATCGCGATCTTGCCGACCTGGGCCCCCGGAATGCCGGCTTCACCAGTCAGCGCGCCGAGGATATCGCCCGGACGGACCTTGTCTTTACGGCCGGCGGCGATGCACAGGGTGCTCATCTGCGGCAGCAGCGGGCCACCGCTCTGTGGCTTGAGGTTGTCCAGTTGGTCCCAGTTCAGCGGCGACTTCTGCAGTTGCTCGATGGCCTGGGCGCGGTGCGCTTCGGACGGCGCCACCAGGCTGATGGCGATCCCGGTCTCACCGGCACGGCCGGTGCGGCCGACGCGGTGGATGTGGATTTCCGAGTCGCGGGCCAGTTCGACGTTGATCACCATGTCCAGCGAATCGATGTCCAGGCCGCGGGCGGCGACGTCGGTGGCGACCAGTACCGAGGTGCTGCGGTTGGCGAACATCGCCAGCACCTGGTCGCGGTCACGCTGTTCCAGGTCGCCATGCAGGCCGACGGCGGAGATGCCTTTGGAGGTCAGGTGGTCGACGGTTTCCTGCACTTGCTGCTTGGTGAAGCAGAACGCCACGCACGAGGCCGGACGGAAATGCGCGAGGACTTTGGTGACGGCCTCCATGCGTTCTTCCGGCGAGATCTCGTAGAAACGCTGCTCGATCTGGTCGTCGGAGTGGAACGCTTCGGCCTTGACTTGCTGCGGCGCGCGCATGAATTTCGAGGCCAGCTGCTTGATGCTCACCGGGTAGGTGGCCGAGAACAGCAGGGTCTGGCGGCGGGCCGGGGTCTTGCTGATGATGTCTTCGATGGCGTCGTAGAAACCCATGTCGAGCATGCGGTCGGCTTCGTCGAGGATCAGCGTGTTCAAGCCGTCGAGCACCAGCGAACCCTTGCGCAGGTGTTGCTGGATGCGGCCCGGGGTGCCGACGATGACGTGGGCGCCATGTTCCAGGGAGGCGATCTGCGGGCCGAGGGACACGCCGCCGCACAGGGTCAGCACCTTGATGTTGTCTTCGGCGCGGGCCAGGCGACGGATTTCCTTGGCCACCTGGTCGGCCAGCTCGCGGGTCGGGCACATCACCAGGGCCTGGCAGCCGAAGTAGCGCGGGTTGATCGGGTTCAGCAGGCCGATGCCGAACGCAGCCGTCTTGCCGCTGCCGGTCTTGGCCTGGGCAATCAGGTCCAGCCCCTTGAGGATCACCGGCAAGCTCTGCGCCTGGATCTGCGTCATCTCGGCATAACCCAGCGAGTCGAGGTTAGCCAGCATGGCGGCGGAGAGCGGCAACGTATTAAAAGCGGTGGCGATGGTGGTCACGGGACTGGCTCTGCAAAAACAAAATGTCGCGCAGTGTAGCAGTCCCGTGGGATTTTCCCTGCAAGTTCTCGACGAGACGCCTGCTAGTGTTCGATGTCGTGTTCGCGGCTGCCGATGCGTTTGCCGTCTTTTGGCGACAGTTGCAGGAAGATCGCCGCCGCCAGCATTGCCATGATGCCCACGGTGAGGAAGGTCAGCTGGAAGGCGCCGAGTACCGTGCTCACGCCGTCATTGCCCGATTCGGCGGTGAACCCGCCGAGCAGCGCACCGGCGCAGGCCACGCCGAGGCTCAGGGACAGTTGTGCCACCACCGACAGCAAGCTGTTGCCGCTGCTGGCCTGGGCATCGTCGAGGTCGATCAGGGTAACGGTGTTCATCGCGGTGAACTGCAAGGAGTTGATCGCCCCGAGTATCGCCAGCATGCCCAGCAGCAGCGGGTAGGGCGTCTGTTCGCTGACCAGGCCCATGCTCGCCAGCATCAGGCCCAAGGCCAGGGTGTTACCGGTCAGCACCACGCGGTAGCCCAGGCGTTCGATCAACGGCCGTGCAACCGACTTGGCCAGCATCGCCGCCGCCGCCAGGGGCAGCATGCTCATCCCGGCCTGGGACGGTGAATAGCCCAAGGCCACCTGCAACAGCAACGGCACCAGAAACGGCAAGGCGCCGCTGCCCAGGCGTGCGAACAGGTTGCCCAGGATGCCCACCGCAAAGGTACGGGTCTTGAACAGCCCCGGCGCAAACAGCGGGTTATCGATATGCCCGGCGCGCAGCCAATAGGCCGCCAGGCAGGCCAGCCCGCCGAACAGCAGCAACATCACCCGCAGGTGCGGCAGGTGCAATTCGCCCAGGCCTTCCATGGCGATGGTGATCAACACCATCGCCGCGCCGAACAGCAGGAAGCCGATGCCGTCGAACCGCGTGCGCTCGCTGCCGCGCAGGTCGGGGATCAGTTTCCACACGGCGTAGCAGCCGATCATGCCCACCGGCAGGTTGATCAGGAAGATCCAGTGCCAGGTCAGGTATTGCACCATCCAGCCGCCCATGGTCGGGCCGAGCAACGGACCGAGCAGGCCGGGGATGGTGATGAAGCCCATGATCCGCACCAGCTCGGAGCGCGGATAAGCGCGCAGCACCACCAGCCGGCCGACCGGCAGCATCAGCGCACCGCCCAGGCCCTGGACCACCCGCGCGCCGACGAGCATGGTCAGGCTGCTGGACAGCGCGCACAGCAGCGAGCCGATGCTGAACAGCATGATCGCGCCAAAGAAGATTTTCTTGGTGCCGAAGCGGTCGGCGATCCAGCCCGACGCCGGGATCAGCAAGGCGACGGTGAGCATGTAGGCGATCACCACCCCTTGCATGCGCAGCGGGTTTTCCGCGAGGTCCCGGGCCATCGCCGGCAGTGCCGTGTTGAGAATCGTCCCATCCAGCGATTGCATGAAGAAGGCAATCGCGACCACCCAGGGGAGCCAGCGGGCGGTCTTGGCATCGAGAGGGGCGCGATTTGGCATGGGATCCCTTTTGTTAGGAGGCTATGTGTCGGCGATTATGCGCCATTCGTCGCTCCTTTTCCCACTGAAGGTTCGTCTACATCCGACAACATCGCGTGCTCGCCCACCAGGAAGTCCAGCAGCGCGCGATGTACCGCCCGCGCCGCTTCGCGGGACTCCAGGTCGAGCAGATGCCCGGTATGTTCGGCGACGGCAAAGCTGCTGCGGCCTACGTAGTGCTGGAACAGTCGGGCCTCGGCGGCCGGGGTGTATTCGTCCAGCGTGCCGTTGAGGAAATGCACCGGTGTTTCGATCCGGCTGAGCTGTGGCAGGTAGTTGCCATCGCCCAGCGCCAGCACCTGATGGATATGAAAGCGCGCCTGGCGGTATTCGGTGGTGGCCATGTTCGACAGGTGCCGATGGTTATTGCGCTTGAGTCGCGGCGACAGGTATTTGCCCACGGTGTCGTTGAGCAAGTGGCCGACGGCGGATTTGTCGTCGGCTTCGATCAGCGCGCGCACCCGCTCCACATAGTCGAGCATCGCCTGGTTGAGGTTCGGCGCCAGCGCCATCACCACCGAGCTTTCGATGGAGGGCGGGTTGTGTGCCAGGGTCAGCAGCGTGGAGATGCCGCCCCACGAGGCCGACACCAGGTGGTTGACCTGGAAGCGCTCCACCAGCGCCCGCAGGATTTGCACTTCGTCGTCCTTGGTCACCAGGTCCAGGTCGGTGTTGTGCTCGCGTGAATAGCCGGAGAACGGTAAATCGAACAGCAGCACATTGAAATGCTCGGCCAGGCATTTACTGGTGCGGGCGAAGGAGCGCGTGGTGGATAGCGCGCCATTGACCATCAGCACGGTTTTCTTTTGCGGATGGTGACCTAGTTGCTCAACATGAACGTTGTAGTGCTTGAACAGCTTTTCTATGACAAAACTTCCATGGTTCATGTCAATGCTCCAGCTTGCCTTTTCCCGGGCGAGGTCATGCATCACGTGCGGGCACGTGGGTTAGGTGGCGGGGTGCCACTAACCGTTATAACGGGGTTTTTTACAGGCGACAACCGGCCTTGGGCGGGCGGTGAGAGAGGTCTGATTTAGCTGTAGGACATGTCGAAACAAGATGTCTGAAATCAACACAAAACAATGTGGGAGGGGGCCCCCTCCCACAAGCAGACTACTGTCGGTCAGAGGGTCAGGGTCAGGCGCTTGACCAATGCCCCCGGCAACAGATTGGACGCGGTGTTGCGCTGGCTGTAGGTACTGGCCGACAGCAACAGTTCGCGCTCTGCGGTCAGCGCTTCGAGTTGTGAGCCGAGCAGGCTGTAGACGCTGTCATCGAAGCGCATGGTGCTGACCGGCGCCTTGATCTCGCCGTCTTCCACCCAGAACGTGGCGAACCGCGTCATGCCGGTCAGGCGCGCTGCCGGCAGGTCGGAATAGTTCAGGTACCACAGGTTGCTGATGTACAGCCCGGTGCCCAATTGCTTGAGGATATCGGCCTGGGCCAGGCTGCCCGCCGCCATCTGCAACGCGCTGGGGGATTCGTCGCTGCTGGCTCCGTTGGTGCTGAGGCCGTATTCGGCGGCGCTGCGCGAATTGACCAGTTGGCCGGCGCCCTGGCCGGCGTTGATCAGCGTGACGTCACTGCACGGGTAGCCTTCGCTGGAGAACGCCGGGCTCAGCGAGCCGCTGATGTGCTCATCCACCGTCACCAGCGTGCTCAACGCCTGCTCGCCGGCATACAGCCGCTGTAGCGAGCTGCTTTTGCTGGCGATGGCCTGGGCGGAAAAACCGCCCCAGGTGATGATGCTGATGATTTCTTCCAGGGCTGCCGGCGCCAGGTAGGCGCGGTACTCGCCGGGCGCCAGCTTGTGCAGTGGCCGTCCGAGGAATTCCAGCTGTTCGCGAGCCTGCTGGAAGCGGCGGGCGAACTCGGCGCTGTTCCATTCATTGCCGGCGTAACTGGCTTTGACCGCTTCGCCGTTGGCGTGGAACAGGCTGAAGTCGAAGTTGAAACTATTGGCCTGATGCCAGCCGAACGCGCCGTCCGAACTGGCGAAGCCACGGCTGATCGGGCCAGCGGCGTAGAAACCGACCAGATCGACGCCGTGTGCCGCCTGGCTGATGTCTCCCAGCACCTGGCCCAGCTCGGGCAGCGGCCGGGCCTGTTCGTTTTGGCTCTGCCACGCGTTGTGGTTCAGCAACAGGTACGGATCGTGCGGCAGCAACGGCAAGGTTTCGCGCAGCTGTTGCAGGCCAGCGGCGAGGCGCTGGCGGTCCAGCTCCGGCTCGCCGCCGAGGGTGATGCCGAGGTCGGCATGACGGCCGTCGTTGATCAGTTTGAGGGTCAGGCTGGCCTGTTGCACCTGCCCGGCCTGACGCACCTTGGCATGGTTGAAACGCACGAATTCGGACGATTCCGCGGCGTAGCCCAGGTGAAATTGTTCTTTGTCGGTGAGGGCCTGCTTGAGCCACTCCACCAATGCCTTGAAGTTGTTCATCAGGCGTCTCCCCCAAATACGTCGACATGGCTGAATACACAGGCGGGCGAGGCATGGCCGACGCGGATCACCTGGTTGGGCTCGCCTTTGCCGCAGTTCGGCGTGCCCAACACCTGGAAGGTGCTGGCGTCGCCCACGGCGCTGAGCTTGCGCCAGAACTGCGCGGAAATGGCGCGGTAGTTGGGGTTTTTCACCACGCCTTTGAGTTCGCCGTTTTCGATCAACTGGCCCCATTCGCAACCGAACTGGAATTTATTGCGCGCGTCGTCAATGGACCACGAACGGTTGGTCGACATCAGGATGCCGTGTTCGATGCCGCCGATCAGTTGCGCCAGGTTCTGGTCGCCGGCCTCGATGTTCAGGTTGGCCATGCGGTCGATCGGCGGGCGGTTCCAACTGCTGGCGCGGCTGTTGGCGACGCCGCTCATGCCTGCGCGAAATTGCGACAACGCCCCGCCCAGCGGCTTGAGCAGCAGCCCCTCGCGGATCAGGAATTGCTTGCTGGCCGGGGTGCCGTCGTCGTCGTGGCCGTAGCTGGCCAGTTGTTCGGGGATGTCCGGGTCGAAGGTCACGTTGAGCAGCTTGGAGCCGTATTGCAGGTGGCCGAAGTCGCTGGCCTTCACAAAACTGGTGCCGGCGTAATTGCGCTCGTCACCGAGGATGCGGTCGAGTTCCAGCGGATGGCCGATCGATTCGTGGATCTGCAGGATCATCTGGTCGGGCATCAACAGCAGGTCGCGCGGGCCCTGCGGCGTGTTCGGCGCCAGCAGCAGTTGCAGGGCTTCGTCGGCGATGCGCGGCGCGGCGCCGACCAGGCCGAAGCGCTCGATCACATCAAACCCGCCTTGCTGGCCGAAGTTACTGCCGCCGAGGGTGCGCGACTGGCTGTCGTTGCCGTCGTAGGCCGTGACGTTGACGCCAGGGAACACAAAACGCTGGGCCTGGCGCAGTTCCGCGCCGGCGCTGTTGAGGTAGATCTGTTCGACGTGGCTCAGGCCGAGGCTGACTTCCCAGTTCACCAGGCGCTCGTCCCGGGGCACGGCCGCGGATTCAGCGCCGAGCAATTGGTAGCAGTCGCTCAAGGAGGGGAAGGCTTGCTCAAGGTGGGGCGACAGGTAATCGGCGACGTCGCTGGACACGTGTTGCTCGCGCAGGTCGAGCAGGGCGTGGGGTTTTATCAGGCGTGCTTGCTGTTCGGCACGCTCGAGCGCGGCTTGCAGGCCGGGCAGGGAAATATCGTGGGTCGCGGCGTAGGTTTCGACACCGTTGACGCGCACGGTGAGCATGGCGCCTTCGTCGTGGTTCAGGTGCGGCGGTGCGGCGACGTTCTTGCGCACCGACAGGTAGTGGCCGGATTCGCGCACGTAACGCAGGGAGAAAAACTCGGCGGTGGTGCGCAGGGCACTGAAATGCTTTTTGAGTGTGGCGTGGTGTTCGAACATGGGGCCTTCCTTGTGGGCGGCTCAGCGCGGGCAGACGAACAGAGTAGGCCTGGGCTGGGGAGCGGATCAAGGAGAGTGTAGGCGTAAGGTTTGCGGTGTTGGGTCGGGCCCTATCGGGGGCAAGCCCCCTCCCACATTTTGAATGTATTCACAAATCGAAGTGTGGGAGGGGGCTTGCCCCCGATAGGGCGACACGGTCTTCCAGTTACTGCGCAGTAGGCCCCACTTCACGCATCGGCTTGCCCCGCACTGGCGCATCGCCTGCCACGTAGTAGTCCGCGGTGCTGCGCGGCAGTGGCTTGCGGCCACGGATCTTGTCGGCGATTTTCTCGGCGATCATGATCGTCGGCGCGTTCAGGTTGCCGGTGGTGATGATCGGCATGATCGACGCATCGACCACCCGCAGGCCCTGCATGCCATGCACGCGGCCTTCGCCATCCACCACGGCCATCTCGTCGCTGCCCATCTTGCACGAGCAGGACGGGTGGAACGCGGTCTCGGCGTGTTCGCGGATGAACTGGTCGAGTTGCTCGTCGGTCTGCACCTCGATGCCCGGGCTGATTTCGCGGCCACGGAACGGGTCGAGCGCCGGCTGCTGCATGATTTCGCGGGTCAGGCGGATGCCATCGCGAAATTCCTGCCAGTCCTGCTCGGTGGCCATGTAGTTGAAGAGGATGCTCGGGTAGTCCCGTGGGTTCTTCGACTTCAATTGCACGCGGCCACGGCTCGGCGAACGCATGGAGCCCATGTGCGCCTGGAAACCATGCTCTTTCACGCCGTTGCTGCCGTTGTAGTTAATCGCCACCGGCAGGAAGTGGTACTGGATGTTCGGCCAATCGAAGTCTTCCCGGGTACGGATAAAACCGCCCGCTTCGAACTGGTTGCTGGCGCCGATGCCGGTGCCGTTGAACAGCCACTCGGCACCGATGGCCGGTTGGTTGTACCAGAGCAGCGACGGGTACAACGACACCGGTTGGGTGCAGGCGTATTGCAGGTACAGCTCAAGGTGGTCCTGCAGGTTTTCGCCGACGCCGGGCAGGTCGTGGACCACCGGGATGTCGAGGCTTTCGAGCAGTTTGGCCGGGCCGACGCCGGAGCGTTGCAGCAGTTGCGGCGAGGCGATGGCGCCGCTGCACACCAGCACTTCTTTACGCGCACGGGCTTCGACGCGTTCTTCGGCGGCGCCGATCAGGTAACGCACGCCGACCGCACGCTTGCCTTCGAACAGCACTTTGTCGGTCAGGGCATGGGTGACGATGGTCAGGGTGGAACGCTTTTTAGCCGTGTCCAGGTAACCGCGCGCGGTGCTGGCGCGCCGGCCGTTTGGCGTGACGGTACGGTCCATCGGGCCGAAGCCTTCCTGCTGGTAGCCGTTCAAGTCTTCGGTACGCGGGTAACCGGCCTGTACGCCGGCTTCGACCATGGCGTGGAACAGCGGGTTGTTGCCGGCCTTGGGCGTGGTCACGCTGACCGGGCCGTCGCCGCCGTGGTAGTCGTTGGGGCCGATGTCGCGGGTTTCGGCTTTACGGAAATACGGCAGGCAGTCGAGGTAGGTCCAGTCTTCCAGGCCGGGCAGTTTCGACCAGTTGTCGTAGTCCATGGCGTTGCCACGGATGTAGCACATGCCGTTGATCAGCGAGGAACCGCCCAGGCCCTTGCCGCGCCCGCATTCCATGCGACGGCCGTCCATGTGCGGTTCTGGATCGGTCTCGTAGGCCCAGTTGTAGCGACGGCCCTGCAGCGGGAACGCCAGGGCGGCGGGCATCTGGGTGCGGAAGTCGAGACGGTAATCCGGGCCGCCGGCTTCCAGCAGCAGGACGGTGACGCCTTCGTCTTCGGTCAGACGGGTCGCCAGGGTGTTACCGGCGGAGCCGGCACCCACAATGATGTAGTCGTATTCTTGGGACATTGAATGCACCCTCTTTGAAGTGTGGTCAGGTCGGGCCTCATCGGGGGCAAGCCCCCTCCCACCTTTGAAGGTATTCACAATTCAAATGTGGGAGGGGGCTTGCCCCCGATAGCGGCCTCACAGGCAACGCAAGGCTCAGGCTTTAGAACACCGAGGCGTAATCGCCCAACTCGACCTGTACCGATTTGATGCGGGTGAAGTTGTTCAGCGAGCTGATCCCGTTCTCACGGCCCACGCCCGACTGTTTGTAGCCACCGACCGGCATTTTCGCGTCGGACTCGCCCCAGGCATTGATCCAGCAGATGCCCGCTTCCAGTTGATGAATCACGCGGTGGGCGCGGTTCAGGTCCTTGGTCACCAGGCCGGCGGCGAGGCCGAAGTCGGTGTCGTTGGCGCGGCGGATCACTTCTTCTTCAGTCTCGTAGGTGAGGATGCTCATCACCGGGCCGAAGATTTCTTCACGGACGATGGTCATTTCGTCGGTGCAGTCGGTGAACACGGTCGGGGCAACAAAGGCGCCTTTGGCGAAGTCGCCGTCGGTCAGGCGGTCGCCGCCGCACAGCACGCGAGCACCTTCGGCCTTGCCCTTGGCGATGTAGCCGAGCACGCTTTCCATGTGGGCGAAGCTGACCAGCGGGCCGAAGTTGGTGTTGTCGTCCTGCGGGTCGCCGATGCGGATGCGCGCAACACGTTCGGCGATCTTGGCTTCGAACGCGGCTTGCAGGTGCTTGGGCACGAACACGCGAGTACCGTTGGTGCAGACCTGACCGGAGCTGTAGAAGTTAGCCATCATCGCGATGTCGGCGGCGCGATCCAGGTCGGCGTCCTCGAACACGATCAGCGGCGACTTGCCGCCCAGTTCCATGGTCACTTCCTTGAGCGAAGAGCTGGAGGCGCTGGCCATGACTTTCTTGCCGGTGTCGGTGCCGCCGGTGAACGAGACTTTCTCGATGCGCGGGTGCTCGGTCAGCCAGGTGCCGACTTCGCGGCCGCTGCCGGTCAACACGTTGAACACACCGGCCGGAACGCCGGCCTCGGTGTAGATCTCCGCCAGTTTCAGGGTGGTCAGCGAGGTGACTTCGCTGGGTTTGAAGATCATCGCGTTACCGGCGGCCAGGGCCGGTGCGGATTTCCACAGGGCGATCTGGATCGGGTAGTTCCACGCGCCGATACCGGCGACCACGCCCAGCGGCTCGCGGCGGGTGTAGACGAACGAGGTGTCGCGCAGCGGGATCTGCTCGCCTTCGATGGCTGGCACCAGGCCCGCGTAATATTCCAGCACGTCGGCGCCGGTGACGATGTCGACGTACTTGGTTTCGGAGAAGGATTTACCGGTGTCCAGGGTTTCCAGGGCGGCCAGTTCGTCATTGCGCTCGCGCAGGATGTCGACGGCACGACGCAGGATGCGCGAACGCTCCATGGCGGTCATGGCGGCCCAGATTTTCTGGCCTTTTTCAGCGCTGACCACGGCACGTTCAACGTCATCGAACGTTGCGCGTTGCACTTGGGCGAGAACTTCACCGTTAGCCGGGTTGATGGCTTCGAAGGTGGCATCGCTGCCAGCGTCGCTGTAGCCGCCGTCAATGTAGAGTTTTTGCAGGTCGAAACGGGCCATAAAGTCCTCGCAAGTGCATAAGTGGTTGGCGTTAACCACTGAGGGGTGGCCAATAAGAGTCTGGCAACACCGATCAGTGGAGGTTCAGGGGTTGAGCGGTTATGTGTGCTCTAACTCACCTGCTTGGCCAATTGGAAATCCATGTATTCGTAAGCGATCCGTTGCGCCTGCGCCGTGTCGAATTCATCTCCCGACAGGGCGCCGCGCAACCACAAACCGTCGATCAAGGCCGCCAGGCCTCGGGCTGCGCTGCGTGCATCCGGCAGCGGCAACACGCGGCGGAACTGGCAGCACAGGTTGGAATACAGGCGGTGATCGTTGATCCGCTGCAACCTGTGCAAAGACGGGTGGTGCATGCTGGTCGCCCAGAAGGCCAACCAGGTTTTCATTGCCGGGCCGTTGACCTGGCTGGCGTCGAAGTTGCCGCCGATGATCACTTGGAGGTGCGCCCGTGGCGTGTCCTCCGTCAACGCTTGTCGCCGCTCGTGGACGTTCTCGATCAGCACATTCATCAAGTACCGCATCGTGGCCGCGATCAGGCCGTTCTTGTCCTTGAAGTAGTGACTGATGATGCCGTTCGAAACGCCGGCCAAACGGGCGATCAGCGCAATGCTGGCATCTCCCATTCCGACTTGATCGATGGCCGTCAGCGTGGCTTCGATCAGTTGTTGGCGGCGTATGGGTTGCATACCGACCTTGGGCATGGAGTACCTCTCCTCAGGCCTGCCGGCGGGCGATGACGTCCGTCGACTCGATGGCCAGTCTATTTTGTTTTGATTGAACGTTCAATCAACAAAGAATAAGCTCTGCGACAAATGGTCGCTGCCTGCCGGTATTTCCTACAGGTAGGTGGCGACATCTGACACCTGTGAAAACCCTTGAAACAGGCCATTTCAGAGCCTGAACACCGCCTCGGCGGGCTCAAGAATTTTCGGGGTGTCTTTATAACACCCGTCCGTCGACTGCCGAAAAATCGATGAGCACGGGATCACCGCTGCCTTGTGTTTCTCTCTCGCACTGCCTGGAGCATCTGCGCCATGAGTTCTGCCTCTCTAATAAAAACCCCACCGGAAAAGGTGCGGGTCAACGGTTGGGTGTTCTACACCTCCACCGCACTGATTCTGTTGCTGACCGCCATTTTGATCATCGCCCCGCAAGAGGCCGGCCGGATGCTCGGCGTGGCGCAGGCGTGGTTATCGAAAAGCTTCGGCTGGTACTACATGCTGGTGATCGCGGCCTACCTGGTGTTCGTGGTCGGCCTGGCGTTTTCGTCCTACGGCAAGTTGAAACTGGGCAGCAAGGACGACACCCCGGACTTCAGCTACGGCGCCTGGGCCGGCATGCTGTTTTCGTCGGGTATTGGCATCTCGTTGCTGTATTTCGGCGCATCGGAGCCGTTGGACCATTACTTCAACCCGCCCGAAGGCGCGGCCGCCAGCAACGGCGCGGCGCGCCAGGCGCTGCAATTGACCTTCCTGCACTGGGGCCTGCACGGCTGGGCGATCTATGCGCTGGTCGGCCTGGCCGTGGCGTACTTTGCGTACCGCCATAACCAGCCACTGGCCCTGCGTTCGGCGTTGTACCCGCTGGTGGGCGAGCGTTGGGTCAAAGGCGCGGCTGGCCATGCGGTGGACGGGTTCGGCATGTTCGTGACCCTGCTGGGCCTGGTGACCAACCTCGGTATCGGCGCGATGCAGGTGTCGTCCGGCCTGGAAAACCTGTTTGGCATGCAGCACAGCAACACCAACCTGCTGATCGTGATCATTATCATGAGCAGCGTGGCGACCATTGCCGCCGTGTCGGGGGTGGAGAACGGCATTCGTCGCCTGTCCAACCTCAACATCGTGTTGTTCAGCGGTTTGCTGATCTTCGTGCTGTTGTTCGGCCCGACCCTGCACCTGCTCAACGGCCTGGTGCAGAACACCGGTGACTACCTCAACGGCATCCTCCTGAAAACCTTCGACCTGTATGTGTACGAAGGCGACGCCGACAAGACCGAACGCTGGATGGGCCTGTGGACCCTGTTCTACTGGGCCTGGTGGATTTCCTGGGCGCCGTTCGTGGGCATGTTCATCGCACGGATTTCCCGGGGCCGCACGGTGCGTGAACTGGTGGCCGGCGTGCTGCTGATCCCGCTGGGCTTCACCCTGGCGTGGTTGTCGATCTTCGGTAACTCGGCGCTGGACCTGGTGTTGAACCAGGGCGCGGTGGCGTTGGGCAAGACGGCGCTGGAACAACCGTCGATGGCCATCTACCAATTGCTGGAGCATTACCCGGCGTCGAAAATCGTCATCGGCGTGTCGATCTTTGTCGGCTTCGTGCTGTTCCTGACCCCGGCGGACTCCGGCGCGGTGATGATGGCCAACCTTTCCTGCAAAGGCGGCAACGTGGACGAAGACGCGCCGCACTGGCTGCGGATCTTCTGGTCGGTGGTGATCACCCTGGTGACCATCGGCCTGCTGTTCGCGGGTAACTTCGAAGCCATGCAAACCATGGTGGTGCTGGCGGGGCTGCCGTTCTCGGTGGTGCTGATTGTCTTTATGTTCGGTTTGCACAAGGCGATGCGCCAGGACATGGCGACGGAACTGGAGCAGGCGCAATTGGCCGAGCGTGGCCGTCGTGGTTTCAGCGAGCGCTTGACCGCCCTGGACCTGCAACCGAGCCAGGCCACGGTGCAGCGCTTTATGGACAAGCACGTCACGCCGGCGCTGGAAGACGCGACGAAGGCGTTGCGCGACCAGGGGCTGGATGTGCAGACCCTGTTGGGCAAATCCAAGCGTTGCATCGGCGTGCGTATCGAGATGGAAGAGGGCAACCCGTTTGTCTACGAAGTGAGCCTGGACGGCTACGCGGTGGCGTCGGACGAACTGCCCGAGGCGGAGCGCGCCCGTTACTACCGGGCCGAGGTGTACCTGCACAACGGGCCTCAGGAGTACGACCTGATGGGCTTCGCCCAGGAACAGATCACCCGGGACGTGCTCGATCAGTTTGAAAGCCATCGGCAGCTCCTTGGCCGTGTCTATAGCTGATGGTTGAAGCCTGGTGGTGTCCCCACTGACACCACTGGGGCAAAAAATGTGGGAGGGGGCTTGCCCCCGATTGCAGTGTGTCAGTCAGCTCGTCTGTTACTGATACACCGCTATCGGGGGCAAGCCCCCTCCCACATTTTGACCCTGTTTCTCCAATGGGTTATGCGGTGTTTGTTAGCCCAGGTTCTTGCCCAGCAGGGCATGGTAGAGCTCGCTGTCGCCAAGAATCCCCACCACCTGGTTGTTGTCGTGCAACACCAACTTGTTGCCCGTCTGGTAGCGGATCTGCAGCGCATCGCGCATGCCGATATTCGAGTCCACCAGTGTCGGCAGGCGGCCCAGGCCTTCCACGGGTTGCCCCGGTGCCCAGTTCTGCAGGTTCATCACCGCGCCATTCTGGCGTGCGCCCCGGATGGTGTTGCCTTCGGCCAGGTCGAGCCACGAGTCGCCGCCCGGATCGAGGCACACCGAGCCGTTGATGCGTTTGCAGTTGTCCAGTGTCCGCATCAGGCTGCGCCCGCACAGCACGTTCAGCGGGTTGGTATGTGCGACGAAGGTACGCACATAATCGTCCGCCGGGTTCAGCACGATCTCTTCCGGCACGCTGTACTGGATGATCTTGCCGTCTTTCATGATCGCGATGCGGCTGCCGAGCTTGAGGGCTTCGTCGAGGTCGTGGCTGACGAACACGATGGTCTTGCTCAGCTTGTTTTGCAGCTCCAGCAACTCGTCCTGCAGGCCTTGGCGGATCAGCGGGTCGAGGGCGGAGAAGGGTTCGTCCATCAGCAGGATGTCGGCGTCCATCGCCAACGCCCGCGCCAGGCCGACGCGCTGCTGCATGCCGCCGGAGAGTTCGTCCGGCTTCTTGTTACGCCATTGGCTCAGGCCCACCAGTTCGAGCTTTTCGTCCACCAGCTTGCGCCGCTCTTTCTCCGGGCGGCCCTGCATTTCGAGGCCGAAGCTGATGTTCTCGCGCACGGTCAGCCAGGGCATCAGGGCGAACTTCTGGAACACCATGGCGATGCGTTTGGTACGCATCATTTTCAGCTCGGCCGGGGTGCAGGAGGCGATGTCGATCTGGCGCCCTTCATGCTCGACGAACAACTGGCCACGGCTGACGGTGTTGAGGCCGTTGATGCAGCGCAGCAGGCTCGACTTGCCGGAGCCCGACAGGCCCATCAGCACACAGATCTCGCCTTTTTCCACATCCAGGCTGGCTTTTTCAACGCCGACGATCTGGCCGGTCTTTTTCAGGATCTCGTTACGGCTCATGCCCTGGTCCAGCAGCTTGAGCGCTTCGCGTGGGTCTTTGGAGAAGATCACGTCGACATTGTCGAATCGGATAATGCTCATGCATCACCCCCTACTCTGGCGTCGGGTTGTTTGCAGATGCGGTCGAGCATGATGGCCAGCAGCACGATCGCCAGGCCGGCTTCAAAGCCCAGGGCGATGTCGGCGGTGTTCAGTGCGTTGACCACCGGCTTGCCGAGGCCGTCGGCACCCACCAGGGCGGCGATCACCACCATCGACAGCGACAGCATGATGCATTGGGTAATGCCGGCAGCAATGCTCGGCATGGCGTGGGGCAGTTCAATGCGCGAGAGCAATTGACGGCGCGAGCAGCCGAAGGCTTTGCCGGCGTCCATCAACTCTTGCGGTACATCACGGATACCCAGGTAGGTCAGGCGGATCGGCGCGGCAATCGCGAACACCACCGTGGAAATCAACCCAGGCACCACACCCAGCCCGAAGAGGGTCAGGGTAGGGATGAGGTAGACGAAGGTCGGTACGGTCTGCATCAGATCGAGCACCGGCCGCATCAGGGTGTAGAACATCGGTTTGTGCGCGGCAACAATGCCCAGCGGCACGCCGATGACCACGCAGACCAGGGTGGCGAACAGCACCTGCGCGAGGGTTTCCATGGTTTCCTGCCAGTACCCCAGGTTGAGGATCAGCAGGAAGGAGGCGATGACAAAAACAGTCAGGCCCCATTTACGTTGAATGAAGTGAGCCAGCAGCGCAATCAGACCGATCAATGCCAGCGGATTGAACCAGGTCAGCGCGAACGTCACGCCGTGGATCATCGTTTCCAGGGTCGATGCGATTGCGTCGAAGTAGTTGGCACCGTGTTGGGTCAACCATTCGACGAAGGCAGCGATGTACTGGCCTAGTGGGATTTTCTGTTCAGTCAGCATGGTAGTGAATGTCCACATGCGAAGGGGAAAACATCCCGGGCCAGCGCACCAGCCCGGGGTCAGCAGGGATTACTTGGCGAGGTAAGCTTTGACGGCCTCCAGACCTGGTTTGCCATCGACGGTGGTGACACCGGCAAGCCAGGTATCGAGCACTTGTGGGTTCTTCTTCAGCCAGGCCTTGGCCGCGGCGTCGGGTTTCATCTTGTCGTCCAGGACGTTACCCATCAGGGTGCTTTCCATGTTCAGGGTGAACGACAGGTTTTTCAGCAACTGGCCGACGTTGTTGCATTCCTGGGTGTAGCCCTTGCGCACGTTGGTGTAGATGGTGGCCTGGCCGTAGTTGGGACCGAACGAGTCGTCACCCCCGGTCAGGTACTTCATCTTGAAGCGGGTGTTCATCGGGTGCGGTTCCCAGCCGAGGAACACGATGGCCTTGCCGCGCTTGGTGGCGCGTTCGACCTGCGACAGCATCCCGGCTTCGCTGGACTCGACGACTTTGAAACCGGCCGACTTCAAGCCGAACGCGTCCTTGTCGATCAGGGTTTGAATGGTGCGGTTGCCGTCGTTGCCGGGTTCGATGCCGTAGATTTTGCCTTCCAGCTCATCCTTGAATTTGGCGATATCGGCGAAGTCTTTCAGGCCTTTGTCATACAGCGCCTCGGGAACGGCCAGGGTGTACTTGGCGTTTTCCAGGTTGGCGCGCACGGTTTCCACGGTGCCGGCATCACGGTATGCCTTGATGTCGTTTTCCATGGTCGGCATCCAGTTGCCGAGGAAGATGTCCATGTTCTTGCCGTCGGCCAGGGACTTGTAGGTCACCGGCACCGAAATCATCGTGGTGCGCGGCTTGTAGCCGAGGCCCTTGAGGATTTCGCTGGTGGTCGCGGTCGTGACGGTGATGTCGGTCCAGCCGACATCGGAGAAGTTGACGGTCTGACATTGTGCCGGTTCTGCAGCGTGCGCCAGGACTGGCAGACTCAGCATGGCGGCCAACAACAACGAGGGTGAACCTTTCATGGGGCTAGACTCCTGTGTACTTTCTGGCGGCATTCGCCGCGCTTTATAAGTGTTGCGGTTGGAACGTGCTTTGAGGCGGCGGCACGGTGCCTTGCCAACGAGTCGAGACTGATCATGTACCAGTGAAAATCTGACGCCTACAGGGGGCGTCGTATCCAGTACAGGCAGGGTCGCATCCAGTGTCGGTGACGTCGTTTACAGATTTTTCCTAAGGTAAAACCGCTGTTTTTACCCATCTGCACCGCTAAAAACGCCCAAAACAGGCCCTTGTTCGTGAGCGACGCTGATGAGCATGGTTGCGTCGGTGTGAGACGCCGTGATGGCGGATAAAAGCCTGATGATGCCGCCATCTGGGCGATCTGAGCGTAGCACCTCGTTCAAGCCTGGCCTGTGCTTATCGAGGAGTTCCACGGCAATGGCTATCAGTGTTTTCGACCTGTTCAAGATCGGCATCGGGCCTTCGAGTTCTCACACCGTCGGCCCCATGCGCGCCGCAGCGTTGTTCGTTCAACGGTTGCGTGAACGTGAATGGTTGGAACAGGTGCGGCGCGTCGAAGTTCAGCTCTACGGCTCATTATCGGCCACCGGCATCGGCCACGGCAGCGACACCGCAACCATCATGGGCCTGATGGGCGAGTGGCCGGACGCAATCGATCCGGCGCAGATCGGCCTGCGTATCCATACCCTGCGCGAGACCGACACGCTGCTGCTGGACGGGCGTTTACCGGTGCCTTTCGTGTGGGCGCGGGACATGCGCCTGCTCGACGAAAACCTACCGTTCCACCCCAATGCCATGACCCTGGTGGTGTTCGGTGCTGACGGCGAGTTGCACCGCGACACCTACTACTCCGTCGGCGGCGGCTTTGTGGTGGATGAAGCCCAGGCGCAAAGCGGCGTGGCGGATATGGACCGCAGCGCATTGCCCTATGAATTCTCCAGCGCGGTGGAGCTGCTGCAACTGTGCAAGAGCCATAACCTGCGCGTCGCCGAGCTGATGCTGGCCAACGAAAAAGTCTGGCGCTCCGAGGATGAAATCCGCAGCGGCCTGATGACGCTCTGGCGCGCCATGCAGGCGTGCGTCGAGCAGGGCCTCAAGCACGAAGGCATCCTGCCCGGCGGCCTGAATGTGCGCCGTCGCGCCGCCAAGTTGCACCGCAGTTTGCTGGAGTTGAGCAAGCCCAACGTGATCGGCTCGACCTTGAGCGCGATGGAGTGGGTCAACCTGTTCGCCCTCGCGGTCAACGAAGAAAACGCCGCCGGCGGGCGCATGGTCACCGCGCCGACCAATGGCGCGGCGGGGATCATCCCGGCGGTGCTGCACTACTTTATGAAGTTCAGCGATGACGTCACCGAAGCCAACGTGGTCGACTACCTGCTCAGCGCGGCGGCGGTGGGCATTCTGTGCAAGAAGAACGCCTCGATCTCCGGCGCCGAAGTCGGCTGCCAGGGCGAGGTCGGCTCAGCCTGCGCCATGGCGGCGGCGGGGTTGGCGGAGATCCTCGGCGCCACCCCGGAGCAACTGTGCAACGCTGCCGAAATCGGCCTGGAACACAACCTCGGCCTGACCTGCGACCCGGTGGGCGGCCTGGTACAAGTGCCGTGTATCGAGCGCAACGCGATTGCCGCAGTGAAGGCGATCAACGCCGCGCAGATGGCCCTGCGCGGCGACGGCGAGCACTTTATTTCCCTCGACCGGGTGATTCGCACCATGCGTGATACGGGGGCGGACATGCATGACAAGTACAAGGAAACCTCGCGGGGTGGGTTGGCGGTCAGTGCGGTTGAGTGTTGAGACCGCGTCGCCGCTATCGGGGGCAAGCGCCCTCCCACATTTTGAATTGTGAACTCGGTCGAGTGTGGGAGGGGCGGTGCGACGATTCGACTTGGCCCCGATAGCGCCAGTCCAAACAACCCTGCTCATAAAGTGAACACCAGAACCAAAAGCGCCACCTTTTAGCGCGTCGCAAACAGATAAGTAGCCCCCAAACGATTTCCCCTCCGACCACCCGTCACCCGTGCCTGCGGTGACAGACGCTTGCTTCGCCCTCAAAGCGCCTACCCACAAGTGCTACCGATCTGCTCACAGCCCTTGAACGGGGCCGTTTGCGCCGCCGATTCGGGGCATATTCCGCACTTCGTACAGGGGCTTGTCTAGACACATCAAGAGGTCGTTTTCAGGAGTTATTGAATGGCCATTCAAATTTAGGCATGGCAATTGCTCTATCAACTCAACGCCTCTCTCTACATCAGGGACGAGCGCAATAACAAGAGCCTCGCCTGAGGCCATCACCCGCTTTGTGTGAGGAGATACCGCGATGACGTCGTTCAACTCCGGGGCCCAACCCCAGAACCGTGCGCCTCAATCCATCGGCTTTCTGCTGCTGGACAATTTCACGCTGATTTCCCTGGCTTCGGCAGTGGAACCGCTGCGCATGGCCAACCAGTTGTCCGGGCGCGAGTTGTATCGCTGGACAACCCTGAGTGTCGACGGCAACCAGGTGTGGGCCAGCGACGGTCTGCAAATCACTCCCGATGCCGCCATGCACAAAGCCCCGGCCCTGGACACCGTCATCGTGTGCGGCGGCGTGGGTATCCAGCGCACCGTCACCCGTGAACATGTGTCGTGGCTGCAAAGCCAGGCGCGCCAGTCTCGTCGCCTCGGCGCGGTATGTACCGGCAGTTGGGCCCTGGCCTGCGCCGGGTTGCTCGATGGCTTCGATTGCAGCGTGCACTGGGAATGCCTGGCGTCGATGCAGGAAGCCTTCCCGCGCGTGTCGATGAGCACCCGCCTGTTCACCCTCGACCGCAACCGCTTCACCAGCTCCGGCGGCACCGCGCCGCTGGACATGATGCTGCACCTGATCAGCCGCGACCACGGCCGTGAACTGTCGGCGGCGATCTCCGAGATGTTCGTGTACGAGCGCATCCGCAACGAACAGGATCACCAGCGTGTGCCGCTCAAGCACATGCTCGGCACCAACCAGCCGAAGTTGCAGGAAATCGTCGCGCTGATGGAAGCCAACCTCGAAGAACCGATCGACCTGGATGAGCTGGCGGTGTACGTCGCCGTGTCGCGGCGCCAGCTGGAGCGGCTGTTCCAGAAATACCTGCACTGCTCGCCGTCGCGCTACTACCTCAAGCTGCGCCTGATTCGCGCACGGCAGTTGCTCAAGCAAACGCCGATGTCGATCATCGAAGTGGCGTCGGTGTGCGGGTTCGTGTCCACGCCGCACTTCTCCAAGTGCTACCGCGAATACTTCGGTATTCCGCCACGGGATGAGCGCGTCGGTTCCAACACCACCCAGCAGGTGGCGATGATGCCGATTCCGCCGGCCTTGGTGTTGTCCCCGTTGTCGGGGCCGATGTCGGCGTTGAGCCAGGCGCGCAATGAGTCGACGTTTGCCAGTGTGAGGCTCTAGATCGAGTCGCCTGCATCGGGGGCAAGCCCCCTCCCACATTTGACTGTATTCACAATTCGAGTGTGGGAGGGGGCTTGCCCCCGATAGCGGTCTGTCAGACGCCGGAGTTCTGTTTGAACTGCATCAGCGCCGGCAATAACTGCCTGTCGATCGCCTGCCGCACCGCCGGCAGAATCGTCGCACTGCCGCTGTACATCTGCTCGACCATGCCCTTGAGCGCCTTGGCCCGCGCTTCGCTCAAACCGCGTACCGCACATTCACAGGCCTGCTCGGCGCTGGCGCCGCTGGACACCTCGAAACCGAGCGAGCGCAGTTTGCTCAGCAGGTCATCCTGGTCAATCAAATCCGCGTGCATCATGACGTTTATCCTGGTGAAGGGAGCGGGGGGATCGATTTGGATTCTGGTAGCCGACCAGGCGGTCGGCAAGGGCAGAATGCACGAATGGCTCGGATGGCTATGAACAGGTCGTTTTCGGGCCATTTGGCGCGGGCAGGCCAATGACGCGGCCGAGGAGGGCGGGAGTGGGCAGGTCGACTTGCGTGGCGCGGATGGTCGCGAGGCGTTCCAGTGTCGCCTCGGTGAACGGCGCCGAGCGCGGCCCGGCGAGGTCGACGTGCAGCAGCATCTGTTCGTTGCCCGCCAGTTCCTTGTCGTCGCTCACCCGGTGCAGGCTGTGATAGAGGTGCAGGCGCTTGGCATCGTGGGCGATCAGTTGGGTCCGCACCTCCACGTCGGCGCCGAGTTTCACTTCGTGCAGGTAGTTCAGGTGCAGCTCCAGGGTGAACAGCGAATGGCCGCTGGCGGCGCGGTTTTCGCTGTCCAGGCCGAGGGTGTCCATCAACGCGTCGGTGGCATAGCTGAAGATTAGCAGGTAGAACGCGTCGCGCAGGTGGCCGTTGTAGTCGACCCAGTCGGGGTGGACCTGGGTGGTGTAGGTGGTCAGTGCTGGCATGCTGGGGGTTTCCTTATTCGGCGAAGGTCATGCCGTGCTTGGCTTTAGTGGTCTTCACCGCTTCCAGCACCGCCAACAGACAATCATCACGATAGCGCTCCAGCGCCGAAATGCTGTGGTTACCCAACTGCTCGCGGGTGCCGTCGACCACATCGTCGATCAACTTGTCGGTCAGCTCCGGCGCCGGCAGGTGGGTCCACGGCAACTGCAACGCCGGGCCGAACTGTGCCATGAAGTGCCGCATCCCGGCATCGCCGCCGGCCAGGGTGTAGGTCAGGAACGTGCCCATGAACGACCAGCGCAAGCCGGCGCCAAAACGGATTGCGTCGTCGATCTCGCCGGTGGTGGCAACGCCATCGTTGACCAGGTGCAGCGCCTCGCGCCACAGGGCTTCGAGCAGGCGATCGGCGATAAAGCCGGGGACTTCCTTGCGCACGTGCAACGGGCGCATGCCGAGGGATTCATACACCTGGATCGCCGCCTGGATCGCCTCGGGCGCGGTGTGTTTGCCGCCCACCACTTCCACCAGCGGCAGCAGGTACACCGGGTTGAACGGGTGACCGACGACGCAGCGTTCAGGGAGGGTCGAGCCTTCATAGAATTCGCTGGGCAACAGGCCCGAGGTACTGGAGCCGATCAACGCATTCGGCTTGGCGGCCGCGCTGATCTTGCTGTGCAGCTCCAGTTTCAGCTCCAGGCGTTCCGGGGCGCTTTCCTGGATGAAGTCGGCGTCTTTCACGCACGCCTCGATCGTGGCGACAAAACGCAGGCGGTCCTGCGATGCGCCGGGAGCCAGGCCTTGTTTCTCCAGGGCGCCCCAGGCATTGGCGACGCGTTGGCGCAGCGCGGCTTCGGCACCGGGCGCCGGGTCCCAGGCCACCACATCGAGGCCGTGGGCCAGGGCGCGGGACACCCAACCGCTGCCGATCACACCGCTGCCGAGGGCGGCGAAGGTTTTGATATCTGTAATAAAACGCATGGCGACATTCCTGAATAAGGTGATGTTCCCCTGTGGGAGGGGGCAAGCCCGCGATAGCGGTGTACCAGTCGATGCATTCGCTGCTGATACACCGCTATCGGGGGCAAGCCCCCTCCCACAGGTTTTGATTCGGTTTGGGTTGGGGGGTTAGCTGCGTTTTTTGAGGCCCATTTTCAGGCGCCCTTCGGCCGGGGTCATGACCCGCGCGCCCAGGCGGCTGAGGATTTCACTGGCGCGTTCCACCAGTTGACCGTTGGTGGCCAGCACGCCTTTGTCCAGCCACAGGTTGTCTTCCAGCCCGACGCGCACGTTGCCGCCGAGCAGCACCGCCTGCGCCGCCATCGGCATTTGCATGCGGCCGATGCCGAAGCCGGCCCACACCGCGTCGACAGGCAGGTTGTCGACCATGGCTTTCATGGTGGTGGTGTCGGCCGGCGCGCCCCACGGGATGCCCAGGCACAGTTGGAACAGCGGGTCGTCGAGCAGGCCTTCCTTGATCATCTGCTTGGCGAACCACAGGTGGCCGGTGTCGAAGATTTCCAGCTCGGCTTTTACGCCCAGTTCCTGAATGCGTTTGGCGCCGGCCCGCAGTTGCGCCGGGGTGGACACGTAAATGGTGTCGCCGTCGCCGAAGTTCAGCGTGCCGCAGTCGAGCGTGCAGATTTCCGGCAGCAGCGCTTCGACATGGGCCAGGCGCGTCAGCGGGCCGACCAGGTCGGTGTTGGGGCCGAATGCCATGGGCGTCTCGCCGCCGCCGATCTCCAGGTCGCCGCCCATGCCTGCGGTGAGGTTGACGATGATGTCGATGTCGGCCTCACGGATACGCTCCATCACTTCGCGGTACAAGGCGACGTCGCGGCTGAACTTGCCGGTCTCGGGGTTGCGCACATGGCAGTGAACGACAGTGGCGCCAGCCTTGGCGGCTTCCACGGCGGCGGCGGCGATTTGTTTGGGGGTGACCGGTACATGGGGGCTTCTGGCGCTCGTGTCGCCAGCACCGGTGAGTGCGCAGGTGATGATGACGTCGTGGTTCATGGGGCAGGTTCCTTACAGGCGTGATTTCAAGGCGTAGCGAGGCCGTTCGCGGTCAGGCACGACCGCGAAACGGTGCGTCGAATACCGTTATTTGCTGGTCAGTTGCAGGTTGGCGGCCGCCGGTTTGCCGTCGAAGGTGGTGACGCCTTCGAGCCAGCGCGCCTGGTCTTGCGGGTGGTCCTTGAGCCACTGCTTGGCGGACTCGAAGGCGTCCTTGTGTTCCAGCAACGGCTGCATCATTCGGCTCTCGTCGGCGGCGGTGAAGGTCAGGTTGGTCAGCAGCTTGTGGACGTTGGGGCACTGCTCGGCATAGGTCGGCGAGGTGACGCTCCACACGGTGGCCATGCCTTCGTTCGGGCCCAGGGCGTCTTCGCTGCCGGTGAGGTAGGTCATCGCGATGTTGACGTTCATCGGGTGCGGCGCCCAGCCGAAGAACACCACGGCTTCCTTGCGACGCACCGCGCGGTCGACGGCGGCGAGCATGCCCGCTTCGCTGGACTCCACCAGCTGGAATTTGCCCAGGCCGAACTGGTTCTTGGCGATCATCGCCTTGATCTGGGTGTTGGCACCCGAGCCCGGCTCGATGCCGTAGAGCTTGCCGCCCAGTTCTTTCTCGAACCTGGCGATGTCGGCGAAGGTTTTCAGGCCTTTGTCGGCCAGATAAGTCGGCACCGCCAGGGTCGCGCGCGCGTCTTCCAGGCTCGGTTTATCGAGGACCTTGACCTGCTTGGCGTCGACGAACGGGGCGATGGTCTGGGTCATCAGCGGGTTCCAGTAGCCGAGGAACAAGTCCAGGCGCTGGTCGCGGATGCCGGCGAAGATGATTTGCTGGGACGCGCTGGTCTGTTTGGTCTTGTAGCCGAGGCCATCGAGCAACACTTGGGTCATGGCGCTGGTGGCGATCACGTCGGTCCAGTTCACCACGCCCATACGCACGTTCTGGCAGGATGGCGCGTCGGCCGCGAAGACGCTGGTACTCAAGATGGCGCTGGCGCTGAATGCGAGCACGCAGCGGCTGATCAGTCGGTTCATGGTGGTTCCCTCGGCAGGTCGTTATTGTGGGGGCCGGCGTCTTTGTGCGCCGTGGGGTCACGTTACGCAGCTTGAAGGGCGACAAAACGCACGGCGGCGACCCGCTCTTGCACTGCAGCGACCTGTGCTCTTGAATGGGCCGTTGAACTGGCGTATCACAGTGACCACGCTGCCGGTCCTACGAGAGCGCACCATGTCCCAGGATTTCTACTTTCTGCTGATGCCGGGGTTCTCGGCCATCGGCTTTATCTCCGCGCTCGAACCGCTGCGCGTGGCCAACCGCTTTCGTGGCGAGTTGTACCGCTGGCATGTGTTGAGCGCGGACGGCGGCGCGGTGCTGGCGAGCAATGGCATGTCGGTCAACGCCGACGCGGCGCTGGAGCCGCTGAAAAAAGGCGCGACGCTGATGGTGGTCGCCGGTTTCGAACCGCTTGAATTCGCCACTCCGGCCCTCGAACATTGGCTGCGCCGCCTCGACCATGACGGTGTGACCCTCGGCGCCATCGACACCGGTGCCTGCATCCTGGCCGAGGCCGGGCTGCTCGACGGCCACCGCCTGACCCTGCACTGGGAAGCCATCGACGCCTTCAAGGAAGCCTATCCGCACCTGAGCGTGACCCAGGAACTGTTCGAGATCGACCGCCGCCGCATCACCTGCGCCGGCGGCACCGCTTCCATCGACCTGATGCTCGACCTGATCGCCCAGGCCCACGGCCCCGACCTGGCGATCCAGGTCTCCGAGCAATTCGTGCTCGGGCGCATCCGCCCGCGCAAAGACCACCAGCGCATGCAGATCGCCACGCGCTACGGCATCAACAACAAGAAGTTGGTGCAGGTGATCGGCGAGATGGAACAACACACCGAACCGCCGCTGAGCACCCTGGCCCTGGCCGAGGCGATCAAAGTCACGCGGCGTCAGCTGGAGCGGCTGTTTCGCCTGCATCTGAATGACACGCCGAGCAACTTCTACCTCGGCCTGCGCCTGGAAAAAGCGCGGCAGTTGTTGCGCCAGAGCGACATGAGCGTGCTGGAGGTGAGCCTTGCCTGCGGCTTTGAGTCGCCGTCGTATTTCACCCGCAGCTATCGGGCGCGGTTTGCCAAGTGTCCGCGGGAGGATCGGCGACGGGAGGTGGTTTGACCGGCGATTATAGTCAATTATACTCATGACTATAATTTATAGTTAGTTCAATAATTGAGTATAAAAGCATGTCCAAGTCCAGCGGTTTTGTGTTCCGCCGCCCCACCCTGGCAAGCAGTATTGCCGATGGCCTGGTGGGCGTGGGTATCCAGGATTTCACCTCTGGCCTGTTTCTCGCGGCGCCGCGTCGTACCGGCAAAAGTACTTTTCTGCGCGAAGACCTTCTCCCCGAGTGCCAGGCTCGGGGTTGGCTGACGGTGTATGTGGACCTGTGGGCCGACAAGGAGAAAGATCCCGCCGAGCTGATTTCCAGCGCCATTGCCGGTGCGTTGGTGCCTTTCGAAAAGGGCATCCGCAAACTGGCGAAGAACATCGGCATCGAAAAACTCAGCTTCCTGCGCACCTTGTCCTGGGACTTCACCAAGCCTCAACTGCCCGCGGGCGCGACCCTTACGCAAGCACTGGAATTACTTCACCGCGCCGCCGAGAAAACCGTGGTGCTGGTGATTGATGAAGCCCAGCACGCGCTCACCACCGAAGCGGGCATCAACGCCATGTTCGCCCTCAAGGCCGCACGCGACCAGCTCAACCAGGGCCGCGAAGGCGAGGGCAGTGGCTTACACCTGGTGTTCACCGGCTCCAACCGCGACAAGCTCGCTCATTTGGTGCTGGGCAAAAGCCAGCCGTTCTTCGGCTCCAGCATCACGCCGTTTCCGTTGCTGGGTAAGGCGTTCACTCAGGCTTACACCGCGCATCTCAACGCGCACCTGGCCGAGACCAACCAATTCAACGCGGCGGATATCGACGAAGCGTTTGAGTTGGTAGGCCGGCGCCCCGAGATGCTGCGCACCATCATCGGTGAAGTGGCCCTGGAGTTGGGCGAGGCGAGCAACCTGGGCCAGTTGCTGCACAGCCGCGCGGAAGTGCTGCGCGCCGGCGTCTGGAACGAATTCGAAAGCGCCTGGAACGCCCTCACCCTTGCGCAACGTGCCGTGCTGCAAGTGATGGTGGAGCGTTCGCAACACAATCAACCCTTCGCCCCGTTCACCGACAGCACCCTCATTGCGGTCAGCAAGGTGCTGGAGGAGATGGGCAGCGACGTGGTGCCCGGCACTCAGACCATCCAGGCGTGTATCGATGCCCTGCGTGACAAGGAACTGGTATGGAAGTCCAGCCGCGGCGGTTATGCCCTGGAAGACAAGTCCTTCGGCGACTGGCTACTGCACAAGCACCGTACACCCGGCTAAACACACCACAAAGCCAATGTGGGAGGGGGCAAGCCCCCTCCCACAGTGAATTGTCGGTGTGCTTATTGCTTTATCAGGGCCGAACACGCCGCCTTGAAGGCTTTATGCTGGTACACCCCTTCTCCTGTAAGCGACCAAGATCAAATGTGGGAGGGGGCTTGCCCCCGATGACGGTGGATCA